>NZ_RRYE01000086.1 GCF_004010105.1 Microbacterium sp. CPCC 204701 | reverse complement strand
CCGCGCACCCCCGTGATGGCCGACTCCACGACGGCCGCGGCGAGCGCGTCGATGACGGATGCCGGCTGCCACCGCACCGGGCCGTGCACGGCGATCTCGGCGAAGCCGTGGACGGCCGACCAGCAGGCCCATTCCGCGTATGGCCGGCGTTCGGGGGCGAGTGCGCCGACGTCGACCATTGCGTCGAGGGTGTCCATGAGGACCTGGAACGGCGCCACGATCTCGTCATCGAGCGTGACGATGCCCTCGCTCGCGGTGGTGTCCTGCGTGAAGAACGCGGTCTCGAACCACCCGCGCTCGGCACGGGCGAAGTCGATGTAGCCGAACCCGACGCGGCGCAGCTGCTCGATCGCGGCGTCGTCGGGGGCGAGTCCGGAGGGCGCGGCGGCGACGTGCTCGCCGATCGCGCGCGCGAGGGTGAGCTGCGCCTCGCGGGCCACCGCGCGGACGAGGTCCTCCCGGTCGGTGAAGTGGCGATACGCGGCGTTGGGCGAGACCCCGGCCGCGCGGGTCGCCTCACGCAAGGTCACTGCCCCCGGACCGCCGGTGCGGGCGAGCTTGAGACCCTCCTCGATGAGGGCACGTCGGAGGTCCCCGTGATGATAGGTGCGCACGGCTGAGGTCATTGCGCGGCCTCCGTCGAGTGTGTACGGTGTGAACATCGATGTGAACGGTGTCCACATCGAGCCTACTCCTTGTCATCGCGCGGTCGTCCCACCCACACGCCGAAGGATTCCCATGAGCCATTCGTCGCCCGCCTCGGGCGCCACGACCGCGGCCGACGAGGCCGTCCAGCACCGCCCCGACGCGCGCACGCTGCGCGCCTTCTACCAGGTGCTCGTCAACACCGCCCTGGCCAACGTGACCTCGAGCTACCTCTGGTGGGCTCTCACGTTCTGGGTGTACCTCGAGACCAGATCGGTACTCGCGACCGCCATCATCGGCGGGTCGTACATGCTGCTCGTGGCCGTGCTGGGCGTCATGTTCGGAGCGCTCGTCGACCACATGAAGAAGAAGGCGGTGATGATGCTCTCGAGCATCATCACGCTCACCACCTATGTGCTCGCCGGCGGCCTGTACCTCGCGTTTCCCGAGAGCACGCTCGTCGACTGGGGAGGGCCGTGGTTCTGGGTCTTCGCCGGCGTCATCCTCATCGGCGGCGTGGTCGAGAACCTCCGCAACATCGCGCTGTCGACGACCGTGACGCTGCTCGTGCCCGCCGACCGCCGCGACAAGGCGAACGGCATGGTGGGTGCCGTCCACGGCATCGCGTTCATGGTGACGAGCGTCTTCTCGGGACTGTCGATCGGCTTGCTCGGCATGGGGTGGACGGTCGCGATCGCCATCGCGGCGACCGCCATCGCGTTCGCGCATCTGGTGTTCGTGCCCATCCCCGAGCGCGGAATCGCGCATGTCGAGGGCGCCCCGGCAGGGCTGAGCCTTCGGGGCGTGATCCCCGCGGTCATGGTGGTGCCGGGGCTGCTCGCCCTGATCCTGTTCACGACGTTCAACAACCTCGTGGGGGGCGTCTTCATGGCCCTCATGGACCCGTACGGCCTCACCCTGTTCTCGGTCGAGGTGTGGGGCATCGTGCTCGGTGTGGCGAGCTTCGGCTTCATCATCGGCGGCGGGCTGGTCGCGAGGTTCGGCCTCGGCAAGAACCCGGTGCGCACGATGCTGCTGGTGAACGTCGGCATCGCGGTGCTCGGCATGACCTTCGCGATCCGAGAGGTGTGGTGGCTGTACGGGCTCGGCATCCTCGTCTTCATGGCCCTCATGCCGATCGCCGAGGCGTCCGAGCAGACCATCGTTCAGCGGGTCGTGCCGTTCGAGAAGCAGGGCCGCGTGTTCGGCTTCGCCGCGAGTGTGGAATCCGCCGCCGCGCCGATCTCAGCGTTCCTCATCGGCCCCATCGCCGAGTTCGGGCTGATCCCGTTCATGGAGTCGGCCAGCGGTCAGCAGGCGTTCGGCTGGCTGCTCGGCGAGGGCGAGGCGCGCGGCATGGCCCTGGCGTTCGTCGGCGCGAGCCTGCTGCTGCTCCTGGTCGTGCTGCTGGCGTTCGTGTCGAAGCCGTACCGCGAACTGTCCGCCGCGTACGCCGCGGCGCCCCCGTCGCTGCACACCGACGGTGAGGGTGACGCGGATGCCGAGGTCGATGTGCCGGCCCACGAGCCGGGCGAGCCGAAGGCGGACGCGCTCGACGCGATCGGCGAGGCCGGAGGGGATCTGCGCTCGAGCGTCCGCTGACCCGGTCGCAGTCCTCGGTCTGCGGCTCGCGGCCGGGCCCCGCGGTTCGGTTCGCAGGAGGTTTCGCCGATCTCGGGCGAGTAACCGGCGTGTCGGCGAGGAGTGCGCCCGATTGTCCTGCGAGACGGACATCGAGCCGCGCCCCGGATGCCTCTGCTGTCGCGTCAGTCGAGCTCGGGCGTGCGGGGCGGGGGAGTGCGGCGCGGTCGCAGCGCCTCGAACGCCGAGCCCCAGGCGAGCAGCTCGGTGTCGGAGTACGCGCGGCCGGCGAACGTGAGCCCGACTGGCATGCCGATGTCGGCCATCGTCCCCATCGGCACCGTGACTGTCGGAATTCCGAGGTGCCTGATCGCCAGATTGCCGTTCGCGACCCAGACGCCGTTCCGCCACGCCCGTGCCGCCGACTCCTCGTTCACGTCGGCGTCGGCGGCGCCCACGTCGGCCACCGCCGGGAAGATCACCGCGTCGAGCCCGAGCCGCGACATCCAGTCCTCGAGGTCGAGGCGTCGCGTCTCTTCGAGCCCGCGCACCCCGGCCTCGAGCTCGGGGATGTCGGTGAACGACGCGTACGGGTGCTCGCGCACCTGCGCGGGGTACGTCGCGATGTCGTCATCGAAGCCGGTGTAGCGGTCGGGCAGCGCGCCCTCTGGGTGCGGGAAGATCGCGGCCCCGTCGACGTCGTCGAGCCGATCGAGCGACGGATCGCCGTTGGCGCGGAGGAAGTCGTCCCACGCCCACGCCGACAGGTCGACGATCTCGCGGTGCAGGAACATCTCGGTCACGAGCCCGCGGGTCTTGATGGTCGGCGCGCCCGGCCGGTCGCCCTCGTAGTTCGACACGACCGGGAAGTCGACCTCGACCACCTCGGCGCCGGCGGCCTCCAGGTCGCGCCGCGTGGCCTCCCACAGCGCGAGCACTGACCGCCGTGTGTCGATGCGGGTGCCCGTCGGACCCCCGATGCCGCCCAGGGGGTTGGTTCCGGCATCCGGATCTGCGCCGATGTACATGCGCGGGACTCCGAAGCGCCGACCCGCCAGCGTCGCGCGCGCGCCGTCGACGTCGTGCGCGCCGAGCGCCGGGTACGACGCGGGACGGATGGCCGAGGCATCCGGGATCTCGATCCAGGGCTGTGCGCGCCAGAAGTCCCCGCGCGTCTCGCGGTCGTCGGCCACCATCACGTCGAGGACCTCGAGCAGGTCGCCCATCGTGCGCGTGTGGGGAACGACGACGTCCATGGTCGGAACGAGCGGCCAGTTGCCGCGCACCGAGATCACCCCGCGCGAGGGGGTGTAGGCGCAGAGGGCGTTGTTCGACGCCGGCGCCCGGCCGCTCGACCACGTCTCTTCGCCGAGGCCGAACGCCGCGAAGGATGCCGCGGTGGCGGTTCCCGATCCGTTGGAGGATCCCGAGCCGAAGGCCGACGTGAGGTAGTCGGCGTTGTAGGGGCTCTCGGCGCGGCCGTACACGCCGCGCTGCATGCCGCCGTTCGCCATCGGCGGCATGTTCGTGAGGCCCAGGAGGACGCAGCCGCCCTCGCGCAGCCGCTCGATCGAGAACGCGTCGCGCTGAGCCACGAGATCGGCGAACGCCGGCGAGCCCGCCGCGACCGTGAGCCCGCGGGCCAGAAACGAGTCCTTCGCCGTGTACGGAATGCCGTCGAGCGGCCCCCGCGTGCGCCCTTCTGTGCGACGGCGATCGGATGCCGCGGCCTCGGCCCGCGCGTCGGGGTTGCGCACGACGACCGAGTTGAGCGCGGTCGGCGTGTCCAGGCGGTCGTAGGCGTCGAGGCGCGCGAGGTACGCGTCGACGAGCTCGACCGCGGTCACGGCGCCGGACTCGAGCGCCGCGCGCAGTCCGGCGATGGACTTCTCCGCGACGGGATAGCGGCGGGTCATCGGGTCACCGCCGGCTGCTGCTGGGTGATGCAGTGGATGCCGCCGCCGCCGGCGAAGATCTGTCGCGCGTCGACCGTCACGGCGCGGCGCCCCGGATAGGCGGCCTCCAGGATCTCGCGCGCCCGGGCGTCGGCGCGCTCCTCGCCGAACCCGCACGCGATGATGCCGCCGCCCACGAGCAGGTGGTTGACGTAGCTGTAGTCGACGAACCCCTCCTCGTCTCGGAGCACTTCGGGCGCGGGGAGGTCGATGATCTCGAATCGGCGGCCTGCGGCATCCGTCTGCGCGGCCAGGAACTCGCGGAGCTCGCGCGTCACGTCGAAGTCGGGATGCTCGGGGTTCTGCTGCGCGTGCAGCAGGAGCCGCCCGGGCGAGGGGATCGTCGCGACGATGTCGACGTGGCCGTTGGTGCCGAGCTGGTCGTAGTCGCGGGTCAGGCCGCGCGGGAGCCAGATCGCCTTCGACGCGCCGATCGTGCGGAGCATCTCGGCCTCCACGCGGGCCCGGTCGGCGAACGGGTTGCGGCGCGGGTCGAGCTGCACGGTCTCGGTGAGCAGCACCGTGCCCTCGCCGTCGACGTGGATGCCGCCGCCCTCGTTCACGAGCAGCGAGCTGACCAGCTCGGCCCCGACGAGGTCGGCGACGAGGCGCGCATGCGCGGCGGACCTGCCCCATTCCGCCCAGTCGGGCGCGCCCCAGCCGTTGAAGACCCAGTCGACGGCGCCGAGCACGCCCGGGCGCTCATCGTCGACGACGAAGGTCGGACCGTGGTCGCGGAACCAGAACTCGTCGACCGGCGCCTCGACCAGCTCGATCTCGGGCGCGAGCATGCGGCGCGCGCGGTCGGACTTCGTCGGGTCGATCACCATCGTCACCGGCTCGAACTCGATGATCGCGTTGGCGACCGCGCTCCACGCCGCGTAGAAGCGCTCGTGCTCCGCGGGATCGTCGCCGAGCGTGGGACCCTCGGTGGGGAACGCCATCCACGTGCGCTCGTGCGGGTCGCCCTCGTGCGGCATCCTCCAGGCCATCGTTGCTCCTCTGCTCGCCCGCACTTATTGACCTTGCGATCAATAAGCGAACGTACCTACACTGGCGAAGTCATGTCAAGCACCGCTTCGCGTCCCCGCACGCGCAAGGCCCCCGCCGAGCGCGCCGCCGAGATCGTCGCTGCGGCGACCGCACTCGCCCGCGAGAGTGGACTGAGCGCGCTGACGCTGCGATCGGTCGCCGACCGCGCGGGCGTCGCCCCCGGGCTCGTCGCGCACTACCAGCCGTCGATAGATGACCTCGTCGCGCGCGCCTACACGGATCTCGTGGACGCCGAGGTCCGCGACGTCGAGCGTGTCGTCGCATCCGCCGGCGATCCCGCCGCACAGCTGACAGCGCTCATCGGCACGCTTGTGGACGGCGCCCGCGACGACCTGACGGTCGTGTGGGTCGAGGGCTGGGCGATGGCGCGGCACAACGATGCCCTCGCCGACGCGGTGCGGGCGCAGATGGAGCGCTGGCAGCGCCTCGTCGAGTCGATCGTGACCGACGGATGCCGCGCGGGCGTCTTCGCGGCGCCCGAGCCCGCCGAGATCGCGTGGGAGCTCATCGGGCTCATCAACGGACTGAACGCGCAGTCCCTCGTCCGTGGCGCCGACACCGCGCGCTTCGCGCCGCGCATGGCGCGCGCGGCTGCGGCGCTCGTCGGAGCAACTCCGGGCACGATCGAGTCGGCGGCCCGGGCATCGAGATGGTCCGTGGCACGCGACGCCTCAGGGTCACGCGGAGGGCCGGGATGAGCCGAGGACGCAGCGGGATGACGCGGAACGAGCGGGAACCCGCCGTCGTGGTCGAATTCCCGCTCCGGGGCGCCGGATGGATGGCGGTCACGACGCCCGCGGCGCGCGTGCCGAGCCACGGGGTCGACCTGCTGGGCCAGCGGTACGCGTACGACTTCGTCCGTGTCGACGACCGCCGGGGCGTCCACGTGCATCCGGCCTCGACGCTCGTCGCCGCGACCGTCGGCAGACGCACCGAGGAGTGCTACGCGTGGGGCGCGCGGGTGCACGCGCCGTTCGACGCCGAGGTCGTCGCGGTGTCGGACGGCATGCTCGAGCGGCCCTGGATCAACCCGTTCCGAGAGGCCGCGCGCATGCTCTGGAACGGCCTCACGTTCCGTCCGGAGAAGATCCCGTCGATCCTCGGCAATCACGTCATCCTTCGAGCCGGTGACGTGTACGCCGGATTCGCGCACCTCGCGCCGGGAAGCGTCGAGGTGAGCGCGGGTCAGCGGGTCGTGGTGGGAGAGGCCATCGGGCGCGTCGGGCACACCGGCAACTCGACCGCGCCGCATCTGCACTTCCAGCTCATGGACTCGCTCGACCTGATGAACGCGAACGGCATCTCGTGCGCATTCGCCCGGTACGAAGTGCGCGCCGGCGACGGGACGTGGTCGCAGGTCGAGCGCGGCATCCCCGGTCCGCGCGAGCGGCTGCGGCGGATGGGCGGTGAGAAGTCCCACGCCTCGGCTCGCTAACGCGTGGGCAGGCGGGGCGCAAGCCCCGTGCCGGGTTCGCGCAGACGGCATACCTTCGCAGGTGAACAGGACGGAGGATGCCATGACCAACCAGCCCATTCCCCCTTTCGTCCCGCCCACCGGCGATGACGACGACCTGACCACTGGAGACTCTCTCGACGCCGGCGAGACGCTCGACACCGACGAGTCGGTGATGGGCGACGACGACCGACCGCTCGACACCGACCTCGACGAGGATCGCGTCGACAGCGCCGCGGCCGACGAGCGTGCCGCCACTGAGCGCACGATCGGTGAGCAGACGGGCGTATGACGCGCGCGGGCCGGTTTCGCCTCGACGTAGGCGGTTGGTGAAGGCCCGCCGTCCCGCGAGCTGCGCCAGGATGGATACATGATCTCGATCCCCACCGTGAACCTGAACGACGACACCTGGTTCCCCGAGCTGGGCCTCGGAACCTACGATCTTCGAGGCGAGGACGGAATCGAGGCGATGGTCGCCGCGATCGCGTCCGGGTACCGCCTGCTCGACACGGCCGTGAACTACGAGAACGAGCGGGAGGTCGGCGAGGCCCTGCGCCGCAGCGGCGTGCCGCGCGGCGAGATCGTCGTCACGTCGAAGATCCCCGGACGCCACCACGGTCGCGAGCAGGCGATCGACAGCATCAAAGGATCGCTCGACATGCTCGGCCTCGAGCGCATCGACCTGCACCTGATCCACTGGCCGAACCCGAGCGTGGGCCGCTACGTCGACACGTGGCGCGGCATGATCGAGGCGCGCGACCAGGGCCTCGTGCGGTCGATCGGAGTGTCGAACTTCACCGAGCGCATGCTCACCGAGCTCATCGAAGAGACCGGCGTCACGCCGGCGGTGAATCAGGTGGAGCTGCACCCCTACTTTCCGCAGGCGGGGCTGCGGGCCTTCCACGCCCAACTCGGCATCCGCACCGAGAGCTGGAGTCCGCTCGCCAAGCGCAGCGAGCTGCTCACCGAGCAGATCCTGCACGAGCTCGCGGCCGTCCATGACGCCACCCCGACGCAGATCGTCCTGCGGTGGCACACGCAGCTGGGCAGCACGCCGATCCCCAAGTCGTCCGACCCCGACCGTCAGCGCGAGAACGCCGACGTGTTCGGGTTCACGCTCACCGACGAGCAGCTCGACGCGATCAGCGAGCTGCAGCGCGGCCGGCTGTGGGGCGGCGACCCGCTCACCCACGAGGAGATGTAGCCGAGGGATGCCGAGGCAGCCGTCTCCGCCTGACTCGTGTCGTCAGGCATCGGGGAGCGCGTCGAGCCACTCCAGGAACGTCTGCTCGCCCCGCACGGCGGCGGGGCCCGGAAGAAGTGCGCCGCGGCGGAGGGCGTGGCCCCACGCACCCGGCGCGTTCACAGTGGGAAGCGGACCGCGATAGCCGATCGCGCGCGCGTAGCGGCGCACCATGTCGGAGAGGTCCTCCTCGCGCGGGCCGCCGAACTCCAGCGCCCTGCCTTGAGGCGTGCCCTCGGCGAGATCCACCAGGTGCACCGCGACCTCGCGGGCGGCCACCGGCTGAACGCGCCCCCGCGGGGCGATGTGCGCGCCGGCACGGCCGCGGTGGAACAGCAGCGCGGCGTACTCGTGGAACTGCGTCGCGCGCAGGACCGTCCACGGCACGTCGCCCCCGGCGATCAGCCGCTCCTGGACGAGCTTGCCGGCATAGTAGCCGTCGGGCGCGGCATCCGCCCGCACGATCGTGAGGGCGAGGTGGTGCGGCACCCGTGCCGCACGCTCGGCCGCGAGAAGGCTCTTCGTCGCCCCGGCGAAGAACGACACCGACACGTCGGGCTTGTTCGTCGTGACGTTGGTGACGTCGATGACCGCGTCGACCCCGTCGAGCCGCCCGGCGAGTCCGGCTCCGCTCAGCAGCTCGACCCCGGTGCGTCGCGAGAGGATGACCACGTCGTGGCCGCGCGCGCGGGCGACGTCGACGAGGTGGGCGCCGGTGAGTCCGGTGCCGCCGGCGACCGCGAGCTTCACAGGGTCCTCTCGTGGCGAGTCGTTGCGAACCTCCATCGTGGCCGACGGGCCCGGAAGAGGGAAGCACGCGGGAGCGATCAGCCGAGCCCGTCGAGCCACTCCGCCGGCTCCGCTCCTGCTGTGGATCCACGGCAGGACGCTCAACCGCGGGAGCGCCAGGAGCTGGCGGTGGGCACCGCTGCTCCCATCGGCGAGGGTCTGCGGGTGTGGGCCGAGCTCACCGACGAGTCCCGCCGGCCGGAGCTGCCCGGGTGACCCCGGCTCAGTGCGGGGCGTGGTACTCGGTCTCGCCGCGCTTCCAGTAGCCCTTGATCGTCACCCCGGCGGGATCGAGACCCCAGCGGTCGAGGAGCAGCGCGCGGCCGGGCCTGACGATGGACTGCTCCGCCGCGACGAATCCGAACACCGACCCCTCCGGACGCTCGGCCGCAGAGAGGGCGTCCAGGCGAGTCGCGAGAGCCGATCCTGCGGGCGCGTCGCGACGGTGCACCTGCTCGACGACGACACCGGCGGGAGCGTCGATCGGCAGCTCATGCGCGGCATCCGTCACCTCCACGAACACGCGGCCGACAGCGTCGGCGTCCATGGACCGAGCGAAGCGGCGCATCGCGGGCACCGCGGTCTCGTCGCCGGCGAGCAGCCACGCGTCGGGCCGGCCGCGCAG
>NZ_RRYE01000085.1 GCF_004010105.1 Microbacterium sp. CPCC 204701 | reverse complement strand
CGCGGACGAGCTCGGCATCGACCCGGCGAGGATCGCGATCGGCGGGGCCAGCGCAGGCGGCGGCCTGGCTGCGGCCCTCGCGCAGCGGCTCCTCGACGAGGGCGGCACGCAGCCGGTCTTCCAGCTGCTCGTGTACCCGATGCTCGACGACCGCACCGCTCTGCGTGACGATGTCGATGCGCGCCACATGCGGATGTGGTCGCCCGCGAGCAATCGCTTTGCGTGGTCGGCCTACCTCGGGGCTGATGCCGAAGCCACCGGCATCCGCGAATCCGTCGTCCCTGCGCGCCGGCACGACCTGAGTGGTCTGCCGCCTGCGTGGATCGGCGTGGGCACGCTCGACCTGTTCCACGACGAGGACGTCGAGTATGCGCTCCGCCTCCGGGAGGCCCGTGTACCGTGCGAGCTGACGGTCGTCCCGGGCGCGTTCCACGGCTTCGACGCGGTGTTCCGCCGGGCGGGGGTCACCCGCGAGTTCCACGCCGAGTGGGTGCGCGCGCTCAGGGCGGCTCTCGGCCTCGACGACCCTGCGCGCGCCTCGGGCTGAGCTGCCGAGTCCGCCGCCGGCGCACTAAGCGAGAGCGCGCATCCGCTCCAGCAGCGGCTCGGCCGCCTCGGCAAGGAACCGCTCCTGCTGCTCGTCGCCGATCTGGACGATCGCGACGTCGGTGAAGCCGGCGTCGAGGTACGGCCGCACGCTCTCGGCCAAAGCGTCGAGGTCGGGCCCGCAGGCGATGGAGCCCGCCACGTCGTCCGGCCGCACGAACTGGCTCGCCGCCTCGAATCCCGCGGGAGTCGGCAGTTCGGCGTTCACCGGCCACCCGCCGCCGAACCACCGGAACTGCTCGTGCGCGCGCTGGACCGCGGCATCCCGATCCGGATCCCACGACACCGGCACCTGACCGATCTTGCGAGACGTCCCGTCGTGGACCTCGTCCCACCGCTCGACGAGTTCCGGCCTCGGCTCGACCGCGATCAGGTGGTCGCCGAGGGGCGCGAACGAGTCGATGCCCTCCTCGCCCGACACCGCGACGCCGATCGGCACCGGCGTGTCGGGAGAATCCCAGATGCGGGCCGAGTCGACGCGGAAGTGCTCTCCGACGTACGTCACGAGGTCGCCGGTGTGCAGCTCGCGGATGATCTCGATCGCCTCGACGAGCATGTCCTGCCGGGTGTCGACGCTCGGCCATCCCCGGCCGACGACGTGCTCGTTGAGACTCTCGCCCGAGCCGAGCCCGAGGACGAATCGTCCCTCGCTCAGCAGCTGCACGGTCGCCGCCTTCTGCGCGACGACCGCCGGGTGGTACCGCATGGTCGGGCACGTCACGTAGGTCATGAGCTCGACACGCGACGTCGCGTGCGCGACGGCGCCCAGCACCGTCCATGCGTACGGGGAGTGGCCCTGGCTCACCAGCCAGGGGGAGTAGTGGTCGCTCGACACCTCGAAATCGAACCCGGCGTCCTCAGCGGCCTGTGCGTACCGGACGAGCTCGCGCGGCCCGCTCTGCTCGCCCATCAAGGTGTATCCGAATCGTGCCATGCCCGCGACGATACGGACGCCGCGTGGCCGTCGCCCGGGGATTGCCACCTTGACGGACGAGTGCTACCGGAGCGATGGGCAGCGCTCTGGTGCGGGACCGCGTCCGGCTCGGCGAGCGGCGCCGGCGTGCGCCAAGGTGGATGACATGGCGACGATCCTGTTCTGCCCGATCACCTTCAACCTCGCGGAGGTGACGCGGGCGATCGAGGTCGCGCGTGCCCTCGGTCTCGCCGAGCATCGTCGGCGACGGGCTCCGCCCGCTCGAGGGACTCGGTCCGCTCGAGCGGGAGCAGATCTCGGGCCGGTCGGCGTCGCTCGTGACCCACGTGCGCTACCGCGTGCGCCGCCCCGACGCCGCCTGAACTGAGACGGCGGTCGTCGCCTGATTCATCCGCGCGAACGATCGCCGCGTGATCCCGGTACCGTCGACGTGTGACCCCGCATCGTCTGACACGTGACGAGGCGCGACGGATCGTCGTACGAGCGCAGCTGCTCGACGCGAACCGCCCCGGCGACGTCGTCGAGGTCGCCGAGCAGCTCGCATACATCAAGATCGACCCGACCGCGACCATCGCTCCGTGCGAGCAGACAGTGCTGTGGTCGCGCATCGGGTGGTCGTACGAGCCGGGCCAGCTGGCGAAGGCCGTCGAGCTCGACCGGCTGCTGTTCGAGTACGACGGCGCGTTCCGTCCGATGAGCCTGCTCCCGCTCATGCTTCCGGCTATGCGGCGCTGGCCGCAGCGTGAGAGCAGTCGGCAGTGGCTCGACGCCAACTCCCGCTTCCGCGCCGACGTGCTCGCGCGCCTGCGCGCCGAGGGGCCGCTGCAGGCGCGCGACATCCCTGACACGGCGCAGGTGAGCCGCCCGCCCGACGGCTGGTCGGGCTCGAACCAGGTGCCGCACATGCTCGAGTTCCTCATGCGGCAGGGCGAGGTGGCGGTCGCCTCGCGCGAGGGCCGCCAGCGCCGCTGGGATCTCGCCGAGCGGGTGTACCCGCAGGACATGCCCGCGTACGGCGAAGACGAAGCCGCCGACCTGCTCCGCGCTCGGCGGCTGCAGGCCGCCGGCATCGCGAAGCAGGGCGACCGGTGGTGGAATGCGGTGGGCACGGCGGGGGAGCCGGCCGTGGTCGAGGGCAGCTCGTGGAGGTTCCGCGTCGACCCCGACGCGCTCGCCGCGCTCCACGCCGACAAGGACGGCGGCGGCCGCGTCGCGTTCCTCAACCCCTACGACAGCCTGCTGTTCGACAGGCCGCGTCTCGAGGAGGTGTTCGAGTTCGCGTACGTGCTCGAGCAGTTCAAGCCCAAGCCGCAGCGGCGCTACGGCTTCTTCGCGCACCCGATCCTGATGGGGGATCGATTCGTCGGGATGCTCGACGCCGAGGTCGACCGCGAGAACGACGTGCTGCAGGTCAACGCCATGCACGAGTTCCTGCCATGGGAGCCCGAGGAGGCCGACATGGTGCGCGCAGAGATCGCGGAGCTCGCCGAGTGGCTCGGAGTCGGCGTCGTCGGGATGCGCTGACTGCCGATCAGCCGACGGACGGCTCGCTCTCGCCTGTGTCCGGCGGCTCGGGAACAACCTGGAGCCCGCTGGGCGAGTTCGCTGTGTGCATGAGCGCCTCGAGCCACGTGCGGTTGATGCCCGCCTGCCGCTTGCCGTAGTACCCGAACACGATGTTCGCGCCCGAGTGCATCCACACCGTGGTGCGGCCGCCACCCGTGCTGACGTCGCCGTGCCATGTGAAGAAGAACGGCTCGCCGCGTCGCAGCTTGTTTCCGATGACCACCTGGATATGGGTGAGCGTGCGGTCGTCGAACTCCGCGCGCATCGCCCCTTCGTAGACGAACTTTCCCAACCCTGTCTCCTTCAGGGGACATTCCGGAGTGCTCCCCTCAAAGGAACTCTGCGGGAGCGGTCACGACGCGTCCGCACGGCGGACCCGGGTACGAACACCTGCGCCGGGAAGCGAAGCGGGGTGACCTCAGCCCTGACGCGTCTGACGCGGGCTCCGCCCATACGCGTCGCGGTAGTGCTTGGCGAAACGCGAACGGCTCGCGAACCCCCAGCGTCGCGCGACCTCGGCCACGGGCATCCGCGTCCCCTCCTGAAGCTCGGCGTGGGCGCGTGCGAGGCGCTCGTTGCGCAGGTGCTCGCGCGGAGTCACGCCCAGGGCGCGGCGGAAGGCGTACTGCAAGCCGCGCGTGGAGATGCCGGCCGCCCGGGCCACGTCGTCGACCGTGATCGGCTCGTGCGCATGCTCCTGGATGTAGGCGATGGCGCGTCGCACGGTTCGTGGGGCTGCCACCCGCTGCGTCGCCCGGTCGAGCGCCTCGGCGAAGGCGGGCGAGAAGACCGCGAGGGTCGTATGCAGCGCGTGCCGGCGCAGCTCCGCGTCGATGAGCGGCGAATCGGAGTCGGCCGCGAACGCCGAGGCTGCCACGTAGAGGAACGACCGCTCCCACTGCGCGGCGAGCAGCCGGCTGACCGGTGAAGAGTCGGTGCCCAAGGCGAGCAGTCGGAACCGGTCGTCTCCGGCGAGCTGTCGAGCCGTCTCCTCGGCGAATGCTCGGTCGAAGACGAACGCGCGCACGTCGGCTCGCTCGGCCCACCGGGCCTGGGTCGGCCCGTCCAGCGCGAGCCACGGCATCCCGGCATTGAGATCCCGTCGCGGGCCACGCACCCAGGCGCCGCGCGACGCGACGCGGCACGCCATGATCTGATCAACGGGGTCGATCGCCGACACCACCGACGCGCTCAGACCGTAGCGCACGACGGAGAAGTCGGGCATCGCGGCCGACGTCCACTCGAAGCCGAAGGTACGGGGATCGACCCGCTGCAGCACTGCCGACGGCACGAACGCGCGCCATGTCTCCTCGACGTCCGCGACGTTGCGCGACTCGAAGGTGAGCAGCTCGCCCAATCCTGCCTCCCGGGCCGACAGACCGGTGCTCGCGGCAGCGTGTCCGGTATTGGTGCAACCTTAACCCGCGCGAGGGCGGGGTGCGGTCAGGGCTGCCTCGCTGAGTCTCAGCCCCGTGTGCCCTTCCAGCCGAGGCTCGGAGCAGCATGCTTCGCGAAGGACTCCACGACGCGAAGGTTGCACTCCACGCCTAGCTGACTGGGAATACAGTGTCTGGTCAGCGAATCGCCATCTCGCTCGACTTCAGCGCTCTTCGTCGACGATCTGCGCAAGCGCAGCAAGGTGAGCTTCCAGGGCCGACTTTCCTTGAGGCGTGAGGCTTACCCATGTCAACTGTCGTGAGTCTGCTCGTGCTTGCGATCTCTCCTTGCGAACCGTGATGAGTCCGGCTACTGCCAGGGTCTTCAAGTTCTTCGAGAGATTGGCATCGCTGAGCTGGAGAGTATCCCTCACAACGGCGAACTCCAGTTCAGCAATCCGCCGCAAGAGTCCACAGATGCGCAGACGCACCGGGGAGTGGATGATCTCGCTGAACGCCGCGACGACGGGAGCGCTCATGTGGCGGTCGACTCTCGAGCGAGTTCCGTCCGGAGTGTCCTGTCATAGCTACGACCGAGCGCCACTGTGGCCACGAATGCACTAACAGCCACAGGGAGGACCCACCAGGGCGAGACTTCGGTGAGACGAATGACTAGGGCCCCGGCCATTGCAAGGGCAATTACTCCGCCCGAAGCCACGAGCATCCGACCGCTGCGCTTGCCCGTCGGCTGAGTGAGAGAAATACCGTAGCGTCGAGAGTAGGCGGTGGTGAGCACGGGTATCGCGATTATCCCCAGGACGACGAGCGAGATGCTCAGCTGTGGCGGCAACATCTGGGCAAGAGCGAAGTTGGCCACGATAAGCCCAAGCACAGGGTGATACCACCATGGCGTCGCGACTTGATCAGCCAATCGTGAACCGTCGGCGGTCAGCATGCGAAGAATCTCTGTCGCTTCGGATGCTGAGGGCGGTCGCGATTCGTCGCCGGCCGGCTCCGGACGCAAGTCTCTTTCCATGCTGGCAAGCGTATCGAAGACTTGCCGACACGGAAAGTGACTTTTGGGTGTGGGACCCGCGTCAACATCAGCCGAGCGAGACGAACGCTGTGAGGAGACGCGCTTAGATCGCGTATCCCTGGACCGGGCGCTCCGTGTTCGGCTTCCAGCCGAGCGAGGGTGCTACATGTTTCGCGAACGACTCCAGAATATGCACACAATAATCAACTCCCAATTGGCTGGGGATCGTGAGCATGAGCGTGTCGGCGCTCGCAATCGCGGCATCGTCCTTCAGCTGCTCGACCAGCACGTCGGGCTCAGCCGCGTAGGTCTTGCCGAAGGTGGAGCGGATGCCGTCGATCACGCCGATCTGATCGCCGTCCTGCCGGCCGCCGAAGTACATCGCGTCCTCTGCCGTCGTGATCGGGAAGATCGAACGGCTCACCGACACGCGCGGCTCGCCGGCGTGCCCGGCCTCGCGCCATGCCGCGCGGAACGCATCGATCTGCTGTGCCTGCAGCAGATCGAACGGAGTGCCGTCGGCCTCGGTCAGCAGTGTCGACGACATGAGGTTCACGCCGCGGCGTCCTGCCCATTCCGCCGAGTCGCGGTTGCCCGCACCCCACCACACGCGCGAGCGCAGTCCCGGGGAGTGCGGCTCGATGCGCTGCCGGCCGGTCGCCCCGGTGCCGAACGGCGACGACGGATCCCGCTCGGCCAGTCCCTCGCCCTCGATGGCGCGCAGGAACAGGTCGAAGTGCTCGCGCGCGATGTCGGCGCCCCGTGGATCCTGCGACCCCGTGTAGCCGAAGGCCTCGTACCCGTGCACGACGGTCTCGGGTGAGCCGCGGCTCACCCCGAGCGCGACCCGGCCGCCCGAGATGAGGTCGACGGATGCCGCCTCCTCGGCGAGATAAAGCGGGTTCTCGTAGCGCATGTCGATGACGCCGGTGCCCACCTCGATGCGCTCGGTGCGCGCGGCGATCGCCGCCAGCAGCGGCATCGGCGAGGACTGCTGACGTGCGAAGTGGTGCACGCGGAAGTACGCGCCGTCGACTCCGAGCTCGTCCATCCCCTGTGCCAGGTCGATCGCCTGCAGCAGCGAGTCTGCGGCGCTGAGCTGGCGCCCGCCGCCGAGCGGGCCGTAGTGTCCGAACGAGAGGGTTCCGAAGCGCTCCATGTCGACTGCAACCGTACGCTCGCGGCATCCATTCCGGTGAATGGGCCCTCGCTCGGTCGCCGCAGCCGATCGCCCGCCCCCTGTCCGCGGCCCGCGCAGCGTGCATACGATGGCAGCGAGGCCCGATCGAGCGGCGGGTCGAGAGGAGGCACGATGATCCAGGTCCGGGTGGCCGGGGTCGCTCTCGACGCGACCGGGCAGCACGTCGTCCTGCTGAAGCCCATCGACGAGATCCCGGGCGACGGGCTCGTGCTGCCCATCTGGATCGGACAGCTGGAAGCGACCTCCATCCTCGTCGCGGTCGAGAAGGCCCCGGTGCCGCGTCCGCTCGCCCACGACCTCATGCGCACGATGCTCGAGACGCTGGGCGCCGAGGTGACGCGGGTGGCGGTGCCCCGCATCGAGGAAGGCACGTTCTACGGCGAGATCACGCTGTCGACGACCCTCGGGGAGCGCGTCGTCGACGCGCGCCCGTCGGATGCGGTCGCCCTCGCGTCGCGCGTCGGCGCGAGCATCTGGGTGGCGGAGGCCGTGATGACCGAGGCCGGCGTCCCCGACGTGCTGACCGAGACCGATGCCGCCGAGCGCCTCGACGAGTTCAAGCGCTTCCTCGACGACGTCGAACCGGAGGACTTCGACGCCTGACGTGCTCGGGTCGGTGTCAGTGCGCCGCGGCGCGCACGGCCCCGGCGACCTCCGCCGGAGAACCGCGCCACGGTGCACCATGGCCGGGCAGCACCCAGGACGCGGGAAGGCCGGCGAGACGGTCGAGCGACGCGGATGCCTCGGTGGGATCGTCCGTGAAGGGTGCCGGCTGCAGGCCCTCGCGGCCGGTGAGCACGTGCCGCGTCGTGAGCGCGTCGCCGACGAACACGGCGTCGGCGAGCGGGACGTGGACGGCGATGCTGCCGGGGGAGTGCCCCGGCATCCCGACGATCACCGGCGCTCCGGGAAGATCGAGCACGTCGCCGTCGCGCACCTCCACGACCTCCGAGACGTATGTGGTCGGCACGGCGCGTTTGCGCAGTGCGTACGCGGAGAACCCGAGCGTCGGCCCGAGCCGCATCGGCCCCGCCGGCGTCTTGGGCTTCTCTCCGGTGCGGGTGCGCTCCGCATCGGCCTCGTGCACGTACACGGGCACGCCGTGGGCGCGGCGCAGCCGCTCGGCGAAGCCGATGTGATCGCTGTCGCCGTGCGTGAGGACCAGCCCGCGGATGTCGTCGGGGGTCCTTCCGATCTCGCGGAGCTCGCGCGTGAGGTCGCGCCAGTGGCCCGGCAGCCCTGCGTCGACGACGGTGACGCCGTCGCCCGCGACGACGAGGTAGGCGGCGACGATGTCGTTGCCGATGCGGTGCAGGTGCGGCCCGAGCTTCATGGCGGCGGCCTTTCGGTGAGAGAGTTGGCATGGCTACGTTACATAGCTATGATAGCTATTGTCAATAGCCATCGAGAGGATGCCGATGCCCACACCCGAACGCACGTCCGTCGCTCAGATCGTCGAGGCAGGTCGCGACATCCTCGAGGAGCGGGGCCGCGCCGGCCTCACGATGCAGAGCGTCGCCGCTCGCGTCGGCGTGCGGGCGCCGTCCCTCTACAAGCGCGTGCGCGACCGCGACGCGCTCATCGCGGCGGTCGCCGAGGCGACCGTGGAGGAGCTGACGCGCCGGCTCGAGGCATCCGATCGGTCGCTCGAGGCACTGGCGCGCACGTACCGTGCGTTCGCGCACGAGCGGCCTGAGGGATTCCGCCTGATGTTCGCGGCGTCCGCGCCCCAGGATGCCCTCGTCCGCGGGGCGGCGGCCATTGTGCGAAGCGCCGCGGACCTGGCGGGCGAGGAGCACGCGCTGGAGGCGGCGCGGCTCGTCACGGCCTGGGCCACCGGGTTCGTCCACATGGAGCTCGCCGGCGCCTTCCGGCTCGGCGGCGACATCGGCGAGGCCTTCGAGTTCGGGCTGACCGCGCTGCGGCGCGGGCTCGAGCAGCGGTGACGCGCGTGCGCGGACGGCGGGTGGAGATGCGGCGGAGGATAGGGGATTCGAACCCCTGAGGGCTTGCACCCAACACGCTTTCCAAGCGTGCGCCATAGGCCACTAGGCGAATCCTCCAGGAGGCCCCGAAGGGCCGCCGACCATCCTACCCTGCCCCGCTATCGCACCCGAACCGGGGCAGCGGCGGCGTACACGCTGCCGGGCCGGATGACGAGCGAACGCGGGACCACGAGCGCCAGGATCCGGCGGGCGGGCGGCACCGAGGCGAGGAGCGCGGAGCGCACCGCCGCGGCGGCGTTCGCAGCATCGTCGCCCATCCAGTACGACCGGGTGCCGGCGCGGGAGTAGCTGACCCGCTCGATCGCGATGAGCACTGTGTCCATGTCGCCCGTCGGAACGCCGTGATCGGCGACGAGACGCCGCGCGAACGCGCGCGGAGACTCGCTCGCCGGAACCAGGATGCCGACATCGATCGCGGCATCCTGAACCGACTGCCACGCCGCGGCTGCATCGCCCCGCCGCGCCGCGTCGTCCTGCTGACGGCGACGCAGCTCCCGCACGAGGAACGGCAGCGCGCACAGGACCACGATGAGCAGCACGATTCCGAGCAGCGGCACCGGATCGACGCCGCCGCCCGACGACGCCGCCGTGCCCGCGCCGCGCTCCTCAGCGCGCTCGATGGCGTCCGAGCCGAGAGGAGCCGTCGGCGTCGGCGTCGACCGGGGCGCGGCCGGGTCG
>NZ_RRYE01000084.1 GCF_004010105.1 Microbacterium sp. CPCC 204701 | reverse complement strand
GACAGCGGGGTCGGGCGTGGCAGGCGCTGGGCCCACGCGCCCGGAGGCCACGGGCGACGCGCCAGCGGCGGCTGGAGGGGGCGTGGGGATCATGCGCTCAGCCTAACCACGCGCCTCCGGCCGCGGCATCCGTTCTCTCCCGGGTCATGAGCACGACGAAGACCGCCGCGACCAGCAGCGCCGCCCCGGCTCCGATCAGCGCGCCGCCGAGCGTGTCGCTCAGCCAATGCGCGTGCAGATACGTGCGGCTGAACGCCATCAGCAGCACCCACACCGCACCCGCGACCCCCACCCACACGTGCGGGAAGATCACGACCGCCGCCGCCGCGATCGTCGCCGCGTTCGCGACGTGTCCCGACGGGTACGAGCCATAGTCCGAGACGACGAGGATGCCTTCGGGTCTCACACGCCCGAACAGGTGCTTGAGCACCTGCACACCGGTCGCCGACACGGCTTCGGCGGCCAGGAAGTACGCGGCAGCCCACGGCCGCCTCAGCACGATGAGCCCGATCGCGCCGCCGATCGGCACCGCGAGCACGCCGAACCACCCGGCCCCGACCCAGTTCATGACGCGCGCGAACCCCAGCATCACCGGGTTCCACCACGTCGTGACCAGGGCGTTCCACCACGCGTCGACGGCGAACGGCTGGTCGCCGCGCGCGAAGACCCACCAGCCGAGCAGACATGCGAGCGCCACGAGCACGCTCCCCGCGACGAGGAACCCGATGACGGTGCCCCTCGTCGGCCGCTGCCGGTCGATCATCGCCCCATTCTGCCGGGCTGAACCTCCCATCTGTGAAGATGGGGCCGTGACCCGAGTCGTCGACGTCGTCCGCGCGGTGATCGCACCACTCACCCGCACGCGGGTGTTCCGGCGCGTGATCGGCCCGACTCTGCTGCCGCCGCTCGAGCATCTCCTGGCGCGGATCACCCACGGGCGGGTGCAGCTGAGCGCGCTCCTGGTGCCGTCGCTCGTGCTGCACACAGTCGGCGCCAAGTCGGGCGTCGCGCGCGACGTGCCCCTGATGTACACGCCTGACGGGCAGGGCCGCGCGATCGTCGCCGGCACGAATTTCGCCGGCGAGCGGCACCCCGCGTGGACGACCAACCTGCTGGCGAACCCGGATGCCGACATCACCGTGCGGGGCCGGCGCATGCGCGTGCGCGCCACCCTCATCCCCGGGGCCGAGCGCGACGCCACGTGGGCGACGATCGAGCGCCAGTGGCCCGGCTACCGCAACTACGAGCGGGAACCCGGGCGCACGGTGCGCCTCTTCCGCCTGCAGCCGGTGCGCCCGCCGGACTGACTCAGGGGGTCAGCCGCTCCACCGTGCGCGGGCGCACGATGAGCCACAGCGCCAGCACGCCGATCACCGCGCACCCCACCATGACCGAGGCCATCGTCGTCGCCGTGATGCCGGCATCCCGCGCGATCCACCCGACGAGGGGCGAGATGAGGCCCGCGACGCCGAAGTTCGATGCGCCGATGATCGACTGCGCGGTGCCGGCTGCCTTCCCGTGGCGATCGAGAGCGAGCACCTGTACGCACGGGAACGTGAACCCGCACGCGGTCATGAACACGAACAGCGGCACGACGGTGCCCCACAGTCCGAGGCCCAGCTGGTCGGTGACGATGATGGCGGATGCCGCGATCACCAGAACGGCCGTCGACCAGGCCAGCACCCACTGCGGGCCGAAGCGGGCCGCGAGCCGCGACGCCGTCTGGACGCCGAGCACGACGCCGAAGGAGTTCACGGCGAACATCAGCCCGTACTCCTGCGGGCTCAGCGCGTAGTCGAGCTGGAACAGGAACGACGAGCTCGAGAGGTACGAGAACAGGCCGCTGAAGGTCATGCCGCCGATGATCAGCACGCCGAGGAAGACGCGATCGCTCAGCACGCTGCGGTAGCGCTGCCAGACCGTGGTCGCGCCGCGCTCGTGGCGGCGCGCCGGCGGAAGGGTCTCGGGGATGAACACCAGCGCCGAGACGAGCATCACCGCGCCGTACACCGCCAGCACGGCGAATACTCCGCGCCACGGCATCACCAGCAGCAGCGCCGAGCCGACGAGCGGCGCGAGCACCGGTGCGACTCCCGAGACGAGCGCGAGTCGAGACAGCATGACCACCAGTCGCCGCCCGCCGAACAGGTCGCGCACGATCGCGGCGGCGACGACGCCGCCGGCCGCGGCGCCGGCTCCCATCAGCACGCGCGAGACCGACAGCAGCTCGAGCGACGGCGCGAACGCGGCCGCCGTGCTCGCCAGGACGTGCAGCGCCGTGACGGCGAGCAATGGAACGCGGCGGCCGACCTTGTCGCTCAGCGGACCCACGACGAGCTGCCCGAGCGCGAAGCCCACCATGGTCCCCGTGAGCGTGAGCTGGATCGCCGCCGCCGTCGTGTCGAACTCGGCCTCGAGCACCGGGAACGCGGGCAGGTAAAGGTCGATCGTGAACGGTCCGAGGGCCGTCAGGGCGCCGAGCAGGATGATGTACAGAACCCGCTTGCGGGTCGGAATGGAGTCGCCCGGGTGAAGGACGATCGGCGCGGTGGCGGGATTGCTCCCGAGCGTGCGGATGGCGCCGGTCGAAGTGGGGCGGGGCGGCTCCGGCGCCGGCTTCGGAGCGTCGGAGGCGAGATCTTCGGGGCGCTGGACGGCGACGGATGCGGTATCGAGCAACGGTTCCTGGTTTCGGGGAGTGCGGAGAGTCGGCGACGAGAGGGTCGAATCGATTCGAACGTCCGATGATACCGCACACGGTCGGCGGCCTCACAGCGGACCCTCGCATGCGCTCGCATAGGATGAGGGCAGCCACAGGCCTGCCCGCGCACCGCGACGCGCGGGCGCACCCGCCCCTCCCTCATGGATTGGTAGAGATCACGCCCATGACCCCGCCCCCCGCCGACCAGCGCAAGAGCGGCAACCCTGCCACGCAGGCCGAGATCAACCTCACCGTCAAGCAGCAGCGCGAGCAGAAGCGCCAGGCGAAGCTCGCCGAGTACCAGAAGCAGCTGGCCAAGCGCCGCCGCAGCAAGCTCGTGTGGTGGATCGTGGGCTCGACGGCGGTCGTCGTGATCGTCGGCCTCATCGTGGCGTCGATCGTGTTCGCGCCCGCTCCCCCGAAGCAGTACGAGGCGGGCAGCGACGGTGTCGAGATCGAGGGCGTCGAGACGTTCGAGAACCCGACCGAGCACGTCGACGGCACCGTCGACTACGAGCAGAGCCCGCCCGCGGGCGGCCCGCACAACGCGGTGTGGCTGAACTGCGGCATCTACGACCAGCCCGTTCCCAACGAGAACGCCGTCCACTCGCTCGAGCACGGCGCCGTGTGGGTCACGTACGACGCCGACGAGGTCACCGGCGAAGAGCTCGACACCCTCGAGAGCCAGCTCCCCTCGAGCTACGTCGTCCTCTCGCCGTACGAGGGACTCGACTCGCCCATCGTGCTGTCGAGCTGGAACCACCAGCTGAAGCTGGATTCGGCCGACGACGAGCGGATCGGCCAGTTCTTCGAGGAGTACTGGCGCAGCCAGAACGTGCCCGAGCCGGGCGCCTCGTGCACCGGCGCGCTGGACGCACCCGGCAAGCAGTAGTCCGCATGGGCGACGAAGCAACCGCCGAGCGGCGACCGCTGCGCTGGTGGGCGGTCGCGCTCGTCCTGCTGGCGATCGCCGCGCTCGCCTTCGCGGTGGGGCGGTTCTCGACGTTCGGGTCGCAGGGCCCGGGGGCGCCAGGCACCGACTCTCCTGAGGCCGGGTTCTCGCGCGACATGCAGGTGCACCACGCGCAGGCGATCCAGATGGCCATGGAGATCTACCGCACGACCGAGGACGACGAGCTGCGCGTGCTCGCGTACGACATCGCGACCGGCCAGGCCGGCCAGCGCGGCGAGATGTACGACTGGCTCGTGCAGTGGGGGCTGCCGCAGAGCGGCGGGCCCATGATGCAGTGGATGCAGGCCTCCGACGAGGGCCACGCCCACGGCGGGACCGACGGCGAGCCGCTGACCGACGAACAGGCCCGCGAGGCGATGGGCATGGCGACGGATGCCGAGCTCCAGGCGCTCGAAGACGCCACCGGTCAGGAAGCCGACTGCCTGTTCCTCGAGCTCATGATCCGCCACCACGAAGGCGCGATCCCGATGGCCGAGGCGCTCGTCGAACTCGGCTCCGACCCGCGCGCGCTCCAGGTGGCCGGCAGCATCGAGGCCGGCCAGACGGCCGAGATCGACGCCATGCGCTCGATGCAGGACCGCCTCGGATGCGCGCCCTGACGCCTTCCTACCCCTTCGTGCTGCCCGCCAGCAGGCCCCGCACGAAGTAGCGCTGTAGACCGAAGAACACGATAAGCGGCACGACCAGCGACACGAACGCACCGGCCGTCAGTCGTTGCCAGTCCTGACCTCGGGATCCGACCATCTCGGCCAGGCGCTGGGTGAGCGGAGCGACATCCTGCGTCCCGCCCGAGAAGATCAGGGCCACGAGCAGGTCGTTCCACACCCACAGGAACTGGAAGATCGCCACCGACGCGATCGCCGGCGTCGCCAGCGGCACGATGACTCGGAGGAAGATCTGGCTGTGGCTCGCGCCGTCGACGCGCGCCGCCTCGATCACCTCGCCCGGGATCTCTGAGATGAAGTTGTGGAGGAGGAAGATCGTCAGCGGGAGCGCGAAGATCGTGTGCGCGATCCACAGCGGCAGGTAGTTCTGCACCGGGATGATCGGTATGACGTCGTGCAGCCACTCCTGGCCGGGCCGCAGCCAGATCGCGAAGGTCTGCAGCAGCGGCACCAGCGCCATCTGGATGGGCACGATCTGCAGCGCGAAGATGAAGATGAACAACCAGTTCGAGAACCGGAACCTCATCCAGGCGAACGCGTATGCGGCCATCGACGCGAAGACGAGAGGGAAGATCGTCGCCGGGATCGCGATCGCGAGCGAGTTGACGAAGTAGGCGCCCAGCTGCGGCGAGGACTGCGACGGCGAGAGCAGGACGTCGCGGTAGTTGTCGAGCGTGAACCCCGGGTTTTGAAACACCGTCCACCAGCCGGTCGTCTGGATCAGCTCCGCCGGGCGGAATGACGAGATCAGGAGGCCGAAAGTGGGGATTGTCCAGAGCACCGCGATGACGAGGGCCGCGATCGTCGCGACGGGAGAGGTGAGACGGCGCTTGACGCGGGCGGCCGGCCGGGTGTCTTCGGCGGCCTCGCGATAGGCGTCCGGACCGCCTTCGATCGGAAGGTCGACGGGGGCGACGCTGCTCATCGGATCTCCCTCTGCTTGCGGAGGACATTGACGTTGTAGATGACGATCGGGATCACCAGGAGGAACAGGATCACCGCGAGCGCCGACCCGCGGCCGATCTCGCTCGCGCGGAACGCCTGGACGTACATCTCGTTCGCCACGACAGATGTGTTGAAGTTTCCGCCGGTCATCGTGCGGACGATGTCGAAGACCTTCAGCGTCGCGATCGAGATCGTGGTGAGCACGACCACGAGCGCGCCGCGGATGCCCGGGACGGTGACATTGGAGAAGCGCTGCCACGGGTTCGTGCCGTCGAGCATGGCCGCTTCTATCTGCTCGGTCGGAATGCCCTTGATCGCGGCGCTCAGCACGACCATGGCGAAGCCGGTCTGAATCCAGATCATCACCACGATGAGCAGGACGGTGTTGATCGGGTCGGTCTGCATCCACTGCACCGGCTCGCCGCCGAACGCGACGACGAACGCGTTGAGGAGACCGATCTGGTCCCGGCCGGCGGAGCGGTATTCGTAGACGAACCGCCAGATGATGCCGGCGCCCACGAACGAGATGGCCATCGGCATGAACACGAGTGCCTTGTAGTACTTCTCGCCGCGCGACTTGTCGATCCAGACCGCATAGGCCAGGCCCAGCGCGGTCGAGAACGTCGGCACCAGCAGCACCCACACGACGGTGTTGATGAGCGTGCGGATCGCCGAGGGCTGGGTGAACATCCACACGAAGTTGTCCCAGCTGAAGTTGCCGGCGTTGTCTTGGAACGCCAGGCCCGTCGTGCGGATCGCCGGCCACACCAGGCCGACGGCCAGCAGGATCACCGCGGGCAGCAGGAACCAGAGGAGCTGCCACCAACTCCGCTTGTTGCCGATGCGACGACCCATCAAGAAGATCAGCAGGCCCACGATCGCCGCGAAGATCACCAGGCCCATCACCACCTGGAGGATCTTTCCGATCAGATCACCGGTTGTCATCGGTCACCTCTCTCGCTTCGTCATCGAAGGATGCGTGCCACGGACGGGCGCCGTGGGCGGGGGCCGAGGAGTCCGGGGCGGTGCGGCCCGCCCCGGACTCACTCACTGCGGGTCAGCTCGCCGGCCAGCTGGCTTCGATCTCGTCGGCCACCGCCTGCGTGTCGGCGCCGCCGACCCACTCGACGATGCCCTGCCAGAACGACGCGGCGCCTACGGCGCCCGGCATCAAGTCGGAGCCGTCGAAGCGGAACGTCGTCTCGGGGTTCTGCAGGATCTCGATCGACTGGACGAGCAGCTCGCTCGACGCGTTCTCGGGGTCGACGCCCGTGTTGGCGCTGATCACACCGCCGAGGCTGACGCGGTTGTTCGCCCACGTGTCGCTCGACAGGTACGCGCGCACCGCCTCCACCTCCTCGGCGTCGCGGAACGCCACCGGGAACTCGCCGCCGCCGGTGACCGACAGCGGATCGTCGGCGTTGACCGGAGGCAGCAGGAAGCCGAAGACGTCGCCGTTCGAGGCGACCTCCACCTCGTCGCCGCCCTCCGGGTTCCAGAACGTCTCGTAGAACGACGCCTGGTGGTGAAGCGAGCACTCCCCGTCGAGGATCGGCAGGCCGGCGTCCTGGAACGCCGTGCTGATCTGCGTGGAAGTGTCGCCGAACCCGCCGTTGACCATCTCCTCGTTCCTGAGGTACTCGCCGACCGCGTCGAACGCCTCGACGACCTGCGGGTCGTTGAACGGGATGCCGTGGGTGACCCACTGGTCGTAGACGTCCGGCCCGTGCAGGCGCAGCATGTAGTCCTCGATCCAGTCGGTGCCCGGCCAGCCGGTCGCCTCGCCGGACTCCAGGCCCACGCACCAGGGCTTGTGGTCGCCGACGTCGGCGATCTCCTGCGACAGCGCCGTGAGGTCGTCGAGCGTCGCGGGAATCTCCCAGCCGTTCTCTTCGAACTCCGTCGGCGAGTACCAGACGTAGCCCTTGATGCTGGCCATGAGCGGCGCGGCGTAGAACGTGCCGTCGTAGGTGCCGTAGGTCTTCCAATCCTCCGACCAGAACTCGTCGACGTTCGCCTCGACCGCCTCGGAGGCCGGGATCAGCCAGCCGCCCTGCGCGAGACGCGCGAGCAGGCCCGGCTGCGGCACGATGCCGATGTCGGGAGCGTTGCCGCCTTCGGCGAGGACAGCGATCTGCGCCTCGAACTCGCTCGAGCCCTGATAGTCGATGGTGATGCCGGTGCACGAGGCGAAATTTCTCCACGAGTCGACCAGACGGTCGGCCTCGAGATCGAGGATGGTGCCGCCGATCGTGACGGTCGCGTCCTCGAACGTGCCGTAATCCTCGTAGTCCGAGCAGTCGACGTCTTCGCCGCCGCCCTCTATGTCGCCGGTGCAGCCGGCCAGGGCGAGGGCTGCGACGCCCACGCCTGCCGCCGCCGCGATCAACCGACCGCGTCTGTGCACTCTCATTCGTCCTCCTCATCGAGTTCGCGGAGCCCGAGATCGGCCTCCGCCCGTTTTCGGGAACCGATTCCATGCTCACGCTAGGGGATGCCGCGGAGCGACACAATCACTCTGGGTCACAACTCGGTAAACAGCCATGCGCTGCTGGCGCGTCATCGACCGGCGGGGCACAATGGTGGCCGGAACCGGTTCCAGAATCCGCGGACTGCGTCGTCCGCGGACGCGAGGAGGACCCGATGGCGGGTATCGCCGACGTGGCGCGCGCGGCAGGCGTCTCGAAGTCGACGGCGTCGCGGGCGCTGACCGGCGCGGGCTACGTCTCAGAGGCCACCCGGTCGCGCGTGAAGGATGCCGCGGCCGCCCTCGGCTACGTCCCCACGACGAGCGCAGTGAGCCTCGTGACCGGCCGCACCCAGACGATCGGCGTCGTGATCCCCTCGCTCGACCGCTGGTTCTTCGCACAGGTGCTGGAGGGAGTCCAGGACGCGCTGCTCGAGCACCGCTACGACCTCGTGCTGTACGGTGCCCCGCCGGAGTCGGCGGCGCGACGCGAGATCTTCGAGCACTTCCTCGCCCGCAAGCGGTTCGACGGCCTCATCGCGGTGGGAATCGAGCCCAGCGCCCGCGAGCTCGAGCGCCTCATCGCGTTCGGCAAGCCGGTGGTGAGCGTCGGCGGGTACGACGCCGGCACCGATGCGGTGTCGATCGACGACGAGGCGGCGGCGCGGATCGCGACCGAGCATCTGGTCGGCCTCGGTCACCGCGACATCGTGTTCCTCGGCGGCGACCCCGACGGTCGCCGGACGAGCTTCGGCGACGCGCGCCGCTTGGGGGGATACCGCGCCGCGATGCGGGATGCCGGGCTCGACGCATCCGCCCGCCACGTGCAGTCAGAGGTGACGATGACCGGCGGCTACGGCGCGGCCGCCGAGCTGCTGGGCGACCGGCGCACGCGTCCGACCGGGATCGTGGGCGTGTGCGACGAGGTCGCCGTCGGCGCGATCATCGCCGCCCGCCGGCTCGGCATCCGCGTGCCGGAGCGGCTGAGCGTGATCGGCGTCGACGACCACGCGTACGCCGAGATGTTCTCTCTGACCACGTTGCAGCAGCGCCCGCACCAGCAGGGGCGCGCAGCGGTGCGGCTGCTCATGTGGCAGCTGCGCGACCCCGAAGCGACGACGCACCGCGTCTACGAGTCGTCGCCGCTCGTCGTGCGCAACTCGACCGCCGCCGTCGACGACGCCGCCTCGGCGATCATCCGCGCAGGTCCCGCCGCCACCTCCTGACCGGACCGACTCCGGCCGTCGCTCAGAGCAGGCCCAGCTCGCGGAACGTGTGCGCCCCCCAGACGACCCGTTCGACGGCATCCTCGACCCCCGTCACGACCCGGAACGTCTCGCCACCCGCGGTGACCGCGCGCCCGAGCGCCGGATCGACGGATGCCGGCGCCGGCCGCCGACGACCGCCTCCAGCACGCGTGAACGCGCCGGTACGGCGCAGCGGTGCGAGGAGCTCGTCGCCCGACCGCACATGGGCGGCGAGGTTCGCGAGCAGCCCGGTGCGCTCGTACGCGTACGTGCGCGGCAGCGCCGGGCCGTCGCGGAAGACGTGGAGCGTGTCGAGCGTGTAGTGGTAGACGAGGTGGCCGCGCGTGCCGCGCACCAGCAGATACGGCTCGTGCCGCCGCGGAGCGGTCACCGCGAGTCCGGCCGCGAAGCGCGCGCCGCCG
>NZ_RRYE01000083.1 GCF_004010105.1 Microbacterium sp. CPCC 204701 | reverse complement strand
ACGCCCGGTCCCATTCCGAACCCGGAAGCTAAGCCTCCCAGCGCCGATGGTACTGCAGGGGAGACCCTGTGGGAGAGTAGGACACCGCCGGACACCCATTAACGGAATGGCCACCCAACGCAGGGTGGCCATTCCGCGTTAACAGCAGTATTCCGCTCGATAGACTCGGGGAATGCCGGCGCTCGATCTCTCCGTCTCCGCTGTAGACCTCACTCGCATCCTCTGCGACATTCCGAGCGTCTCGGACGACGAGAAGCCGCTCGCGGACGCGATCTTCGCCGCGATCTCGCCGCTGTTGCACCTCGAGGTCTACCGCGACGGCGACACGATCGTGGCCCGCACGCGGCAGGGCCGTGCACAGCGGGTGGTCATCGCCGGCCACATCGACACGGTGCCGATCAACGGCAACGTGCCTACGCGCGACATCGAGATCGATGGCCGGCCCTTCCTCTGGGGCCGGGGCACTGTCGACATGAAGGCGGGGGTCGCGGTTCAGCTGAAGCTCGCGGCCGAACTGATCACACCACGACTCGACATCACCTGGATGTGGTACGACCACGAGGAGGTCGACGCCGACAGGAACGGCCTGACGCGCCTGGCGCTCACGCGTCCCGACCTGTTCGCGGGCGATTTCGCGATCCTCGGGGAGCCCTCGAACGGCGAGGTCGAGGGCGGCTGCAACGGCAATCTGCGGGTGATCGTGCGCACGCAGGGCGTGCGCGCGCACAGCGCCCGGGCGTGGATCGGCGAGAACGCGATCCACAAGGCGGCGCCCGTGCTCTCGCGTCTGGCGGAGTATCGCCCGCGCGAGATCGCGGTCGACGGATTGGGCTACCGCGAGGGACTCAATGCCGTGCGAATCCGCGGCGGCATCGCCGGCAACGTCATCCCCGATCTGTGCGAGGTCGAGGTGAACTACCGCTTCGCTCCGAGCCGCGATCTGGAGGAGGCCGAAGCGCACGTACGCGAGGTGTTCTCGGGCTTCGACGTGGAGGTGGTGGATGCCGCGTCCGGTGCGCGCCCAGGACTCGATTCCGCGATCGCCCGCGAGTTCCTGACCGCCGTCCGCGCCGAGCCGCGGCCCAAGTACGGCTGGACGGATGTGGCGCGCTTCAGCGCCCTCGGCGTTCCCGCCGTCAACTACGGTCCCGGCGACCCCCACCTCGCGCACCACGACGAGGAGCGCGTGTCCGTCGCGCAGATCGAGGCTGTGGAGCGGGGTCTGCGCGAGTGGCTGGCGCACGACTGAGCACCGCCTTGGACCGTGCCGGCTGGGGTCGGATCGCGCTCCGCGTGGGCGTGATCTATCTCGCCGCGCGCGTGATCACCACGGTGTTCCTCCTTCTCGCCGCGGGGATGTCGGGTCCGGGTTCCCGCATGGGCATGGGTGCGGATCTCGGCGACGTCGTCGTGGCGTGGGACGGCACCTGGTACTGGTTCATCGCGGTCACGGGGTATCCGACGGAGCTTCCGCGGACCGAGGACGGGCTCGTCGCAGAGAACGCGTGGGCGTTCATGCCGCTGTACCCTTACCTTTCGCAGTGGGTGTCGCTTCCGTTCGGCTCGTGGGCCGCGGGCGCGTCGATCGTCTCGCTGGTCGCGGGGTACGGGGCATCCGTCGTCCTCTTCCACTTGCTGCGCGCGCGGCTCGACGACGCGGCAGCATCGTGGGCGGTCGTCTTCTTCGCCTGCGGACCGCTGGCCGCGCTCTTTCACGTCGGGTACGCGGAGACGCTCAACCTGCTGTGGCTGTTCTGCGCCCTGTGGTGCGTGGTGCGGCGGCGGTACGTATGGCTCTACGCGCTCATTCCCCTGATGGCATTCACACGGCCGGGCGTGCTCGCGTTCTCGCTCTTCCTGGCCCTGTATGGCATCTGGCGCTGGTTCCGCCGCGATCGCGAGCCGCTGCGTGCATCCGAGATCGCGCACATCATCGTGTCGGGTCTGCTCGCAGCGGTCGCGGGGTTCGCGTGGCAGGTCATCGCAGCCGCTGTCACGGGAGAGCCGGGCGCCTACCTCGCCACGGAGCTGGCGTGGCGGCGCAACTGGATCTCGGGAGAAGCGAGCTTCGCGCCGCTCGAGGGCTTCCTGAGCGGTGCGGCATTCTGGTTCGGGACGATGTGGCACCTTCCGGTCGAATCAGGGTATGTGGCGCTCGTCCTCGTCGTGATCGCGGTCGCGGCCGCACTGATCCTCTTGCCGCAGGCGAAGAAGCTGGGGGTGGAGGTGCGCCTGTGGAGTGCGAGCTATCTGGTGTATCTCCTGCTGGTGTTCTTCCCGCAGTCCAGCATCTTCCGGCTGCTCATCCCGCTCTCGCCGCTGTGGGGTGCATTCGCCGTCCCGCGCTCGCGAGCGTGGCGGGTCGGTGTCCTCGCCTCCTGCCTTCTCGGGCAATGGTGGTGGATCTACAACATGTACGCGCTCGGGAACACCGCATGGCAGGTGCCGTGAGGACGGCTGGGGATGCCGCTTTCCCCAGCGTGCCCGCCGCCAGCCGCCCTCACGATAAACTTGATCCGCAGACCATCGATGAAAAGGAGCCGCAATGGCAGCCATGAAGCCGAGAACCGGAGACGGGCCGATGGAGGCCGTGAAGGAGGGTCGCCTCATCATCGTTCGAGTGCCGCTCGAAGGTGGTGGCCGGCTCGTCGTCTCGGTCAACGACGCTGAGGCCAAGGAGCTCTACGACGTTCTGGGCGGTGTCGTCAACGCGGCGTAGCGCATCGTTCCGTGAACGGCCGGTCTTCGGACCGGCCGTTCACGTCTGCTCAGCCGGTGGCGACGGTGGTCAGCTGCAGGAGCCCCTCGCCCGTGATCGACAGGGCGCCGATGACCGCGGGCGAGGACTGGGTCTCTTGGATCAGGGAACGGTAGGCGGTCGTCAGGGGGTCACGGCGCACGGGATCGGCGACGGCGCCGCCCGCGAGTACACGAGGCACGAGGACCGTGCCTCCGGAGCGGACGAGCCGGAGGCCGTGCTCCACGTACTCGATGACGCCCTCCGGGTCCGCGTCGACGAGGACGATGTCGTACGACGCCTCGTTCATGCGGGGGAGCACATCGGCGGCGCGGCCGGTGATGAACCGTGCACGCGCGGGCGGGATCCGCGCGTCGGAGAAAGCCTTGCGCGCCGCGCCGAGGTGCTCGGGCTCCTTGTCGATGGTGGTGAGGGTAGCGCGCGGAGACCCGTGGAGCAGCCAGAGCCCGGAGACGCCCGCGCCGGTGCCGATCTCGACGATGTTGAGCGCCTGCGACGCCGCGGCGATGACGGCGCATTGCGCGCCGATGGCCGCGCTGATCGGTGTCGCTCCGAGCTCGAGGGCGTGTGCGCGAGCGCGCGCGATGTGCTCCGGCTCACTCGTCGCCTCGTCGACGAACCGCTGGCTCGCGTTCACCTCTCCCATCCTTCCTCCCCTGCGCCAGCCTACGCGGCCGTGCGGCGCCGACATCACAGGCGCGGCGGTAACCTGATGTCATGATCTTCGGCCTCACGATCGAGAAGCTTCTGCTGATCGGTCTCGTCGCTGCGCTGATCGTGGGGCCAGAGCGCCTGCCGCGGTACGCCGAGTCGCTCGCCGGCTTCGCGCGCCGGGCGCGCGACTGGCTGACCACGGCGCGGACACGGGTGCGCGACGAGATGGGCGAGGATTTCGACGACGTCGACTGGCGCACGCTCGACCCTCGACAGTACGACCCCCGCCGGATCATTCGCGAGGCGCTGCTCGACGACGCGCCGGTGACCACAGTGCGGGCGTCGCAGGTGGGGGCGGCGGCGTCCACTGCGATGAGACCGCCCGCTCCGCCGGTGCACTCGCCCTTCCGCGGGCCGGCGGGCGAGGCTCCGCCGTTCGACTCCGAGGCGACCTGAGCGGCAGGACTCCCGGCACGCGCCGGGTCACTCCGGTCGGAACGGGAGCGAGCGGCCCGCCAGCCCGCGGGGCGTTGTGGCGAGCGTTGCGGCGACCTCGGCGATCGCTCGGGACGCCGCGTCGTCAGGGTGGGCGAGAACGGCTGGGACGCCGGCATCCGCGTCCTGCCGCAGCGTCGGGCTGAGCGGGATGGAGGCCAGCAGCGCCACTTCGTGCCCGTCGTGCGACAGCGTCGCTGCGACGGCTGCGCCGCCGCCGGATCCGAACAGGTCGAGCGTCGTGCCGTCGGGGAGGGCCATGGCTGCCATGTTCTCGACGACTCCGATCACGCGCTGACCGGTCTGGCGGGCGACGAGCCCGCTGCGGACGGCGACGTCGGACGCCGCGGTCTGCGGCGTCGTGACGACGAGCACGTCGGCATTGGGGAGCAGCTGGCCGACCGAGATCGCGATGTCGCCGGTGCCGGGCGGCATGTCGATGAGGAGCACGTCGAGATCGCCGAAGTAGACGTCCGTCAGGAACTGCTGCACCGTGCGGTGGAGCATCGGACCGCGCCAGGCCACTGCGCCGAGCGGTGACCTGTCGCCGTCCGTGCGGCGCAGGAACATGCCGATCGAGATGACCTTCACCCCGTGTGCGACCGGCGGCAGCATGAGGTCGTCGATGCGGGTCGGCTGCGGCGCGGTGCCATCCGGGCCGACGAGGCCGAGCTGCCCCGGGATCGAGAAGCCGTGCACGTCCGCGTCGACGACACCGACCGCGAGCCCTCGCGCGGCCAGTGCAACGGCGAGATTGGCGGTGACGGTCGACTTCCCGACTCCGCCCTTGCCGCTCGTGACGGCGATCACGCGCGTGAGGGTTCCCGGGCCGAAGGGCATCTCGCGGGCCTTGCCGCCGCGGAGCCGTTCGGTGAGCGCCCGGCGTTCCTGGGGTGTCATGACGCCCACCTCGAGTACGACGTCCTCGATTCCGGAGACGGATGCCGCAGCCTGGCGCACGTCGGCGGCGATGCGGTCGGCTGCAGGACAGCCGACGATGGTCAACGCGATCGCGACGCGCGCGACGCCGCCGTCGACGGTGATGTCGCGCACCATGTCGAGCTCGCCGATGGGGCGGCGCAGCTCCGGGTCTGCGACTGCGCCGACAGCGCGGCGCACGGCGTCCGCGGCCGTCATCGCGCGGTGTCCTCCTCGCGCGCCGGCTCGTTGTCGAGCTTCTCCAGGAGCGTGCGCAGCTCGGTGCGCAACACGTCGCGCGTCACGGTCTCGGCGGCGAAGTCGTTGACCGCCATACGCAGGGCGACCACTTCCCGCGCCAGGTACTCCGTGTCGGCCAGGTTGCGCTCAGCGCGCTGCCGGTCCTGCTCGATCTGCACGCGGTCGCGGTCATCCTGCCGGTTCTGCGCCAACAGGATGAGGGGCGCGGCATACGACGCCTGGAGTGAGAGGATCAGCGTGAGCAGCGTGAAGTTCGTCGCGGCAGGGTCGAACTGCAGTGGGGGCGGCGCCCAGATGTTCCAGCTCAGCCACACCAGCACGAAGATCGTCATGCCGAGGAGGAAGCCCGACGTGCCCATGGCGCGTGCGAACGACTCCGAGAAGCGTCCGAACCGGTCACGCGACGGCTGCGACGTGCGCTGCAGCATGCCCGACCGACCGCGCGGCGCGTCGAGCGACGGCTGACGGTTCGTGCGGGCCATCAGCGCCTCCTCGGGATCGTCGATGTGTCGGCGGGAACGGGGGAGGCGGGCTCGCGTTCATCGTCGGCGTCGTGGGATCGCCAGTCCTCGGGCAGGAGATAGTCGAGCACGTCGTCGACGCTGACAGCGCCGACGAGCCGATGCGCGGGGTCGACCACGGGCAGCGACACGAGGTCGTACGACGCGAGGAGTCGCGCCACCTCCGCCGCGGAGGCGGTGGCCGGCACGGGGGCGAGGGTGTCGTCGATGAGTGCGCCGAGCCGTTCGTGCGGCGGGTAGCGCAGCATCCGCTGGAAGTGGACGGTGCCGAGCAGGCGGCCGGTGGGCGTCTCATACGGCGGGAGCGTGACGAAGACCGCGGCTGCGAGGGCCGGGTGCAGCTCGTGCCGCCGGATGAGCGCGAGCGCCTCGGCGATGGTGGCGTCCGCGGAGAGCACGATGGGCTCGCTGGTCATCAGCCCGCCCGCCGTGTCGGGACTGTACTTCAGCAGCGCGCGGACATCCTCGGCCTCTTCGGGCTCCATGAGGTCCAGCAGCTCCTCGCGCTGGTCTTCGGGAAGCTGGGCGAGCACGTCGGCCGCGTCGTCGGGCTCCATCGCGTCGAGGATGTCGGCGGCGCGCTCATCGTCGAGCGCTTCGAGGATGTGGACCTGATCGTCTTCCGGCATCTCTTCGAGCGCATCCGCGAGGCGATCGTCGGGAAGCTCCTCGACGACCTCGAGCAGCCGCTCCTCGGGCAGGTCGAGCAGGGTGTTCGCGAGGTCGGCCGGGCGCAGCTCGGAGTACGAGGCGACGAGCTGCTCGGCGGACTGCGCCTCGCCCGGGATGTTCCGTTCGCGCACCTCCGCCCAGCTCGCGAATGTCGTCGGGCCCTTTGCGAACGGCGAGGCGCTCGTCTTCGGCTTGCGCAGGAAAAGCTGTCCGATGTCCCATTCGCCGAGGCGGTTGCGCTCGATCGCGACGTCCTCGATGACTGCCGTCCCCGAACCGTCGGCGAAATACACCCTCCGACCGAGCATCTCGGCCATGACCCGCACCTCGCCGCCGCGCTGCTGAAAGCGCCGCACATTGATGAGACCGGTGGTGATGACCTGGCCTGGCGCGATCGAGGTGACGCGGCCGATCGAGACGAAGACGTTCCGGCGGCCGGGGATCTCGACCACCAGACCGATCACGCGCGGCGGGTCGTCTTTTCGGTAGATGACGACGACGTCCCGGACCTTGCCGAGACGGTCGCCGGCGGGGTCGAAGACCGAGCACCCGGCCAGGCGCGCGACGAAAACCCTCTGCGTGCTCACACGTCTCAGCGTAGTCCGCGTGCCATGGGAGGATGGGGGACATGACCATGTTGGGAGGACGTTTCCCCCAGGGCTCCGACGACCTCGGCCAGACCGTGGCGAGCTTTCCCACGTATGAGGCCGCGCAGAAGGCCGTCTCGTCGTTGATCGCCGCCGACATCCCCGCGCGCGAGATCGCCATCGTGGGGCAGGGGCTGCGCTCCGTCGAGCGTGTCACGGGCCGGCTCGGGTACGCATCGGCCGCGCGCTCCGGCGCGATCAACGGACTGCTGCTCGGCCTCCTGTTTTCGGCGATCCTGGTCATCGGGTCACCGTCCGTGCCGATCCAGGCATTCGTCGGCGTGCTGTTCGTGGGCATCGCCATCGGCATGCTCCTGAGCCTGATCACCTACTCGTTCGTGCGCCGTCGGCGCGACTACGCGTCCGTCATGCAGGTCCTCGCCGATCACTACGAGGTCACCGTCACGTCGGCGAGCCTCCACCGCGCCCGCCAGGTGCTCGGACCCCAGTCCGCGCCGGCGCCCGCCGAGGTCGTCCGCACCGCCGACGAGGGGACTGCGCCGCCCAAGTACGGCGAGCGGGTGTCGCCCGCGGAGCCCTCGGCAGAGCCCGCAGAGCCCGCCGCGGAACCGGAGCGCACCGGCGCCGAGGACGATCACGAGGATCGGGCACGGTCGTCCGACGGCCCGGCGTCATGACCGATGCGGTCCGCGAGCTCCGCGTTCCCGTGGAGCTGCCGAGCGGCCGGGTCGAAATCTCGGCGGATCTCGTCGCACCCGGCGACGCATGGGCGTGCGTCGCGCTCGCGCACGGCGCGGGCGCCGGGTACCGGCATCCGTTCCTCGTCGGATTCTCACGCGGACTGGCGCACGAGGCCGTCGCGACGCTGCGGTTCAACTTCCCCTATGTCGAAGCGGGGCGACGGATGCCGGGGCCCGCGGCGCACGCGGTCGTCACCTGGGCGGCGGTCCAGGCCGCCGCCGCCGAGCAGGCCGGGGGCATTCCCCTGTTCGCCGCGGGCAAGTCGTACGGAGGGCGCATGGCGTCCATGGCGGCCGCGGAGGGGGTGATCGCGCCCGCGGGCCTGGTCTACCTCGGCTACCCGCTGCATCCGCCCGGGAGCCCCGACAGGGCGCGTACCGCGCATCTGCCCGACGTCCCGCAGGCGCAGCTGTTCGTCGAGGGCACGACCGACCCGTTCATCGATCCGCACGAGCAGCTCGAGCAGGCCGTCGCCTCGTGCCGGATTGCCGAGATCTCGTGGATCGAAGGCGGCGGCCACTCTTTCGAGGTCAAGGGTCGCAAGCGTCCGGCCGATGAGGTCGGTGCGGAGCTGGCGCCCCTCGTCGCCGACTGGATGCGGCGAGCCCTGCGGTAAGACACGCCCGGACGCACGTCAGCGGCCGGCGGCGTAGCCCTGCATGCCGCGTGGGTTCGCCGCCGCCCACATCACGCCGGTTGAGGCATCGCGTCCCACCGCCGACACCCGCCCCAGCGTCCAGTCGCCCGCACGGGTGACGGCGTGGCCACGTCGCTCGAGGCCCTTGATGACGTCGTCACCGAGGCGATCCTCGACGAGGGCGCCGGCCGGCGTCCAGGTGCGCGGCCAGAACGACTCGGGCATCGCGGTCGTGTGCAGGGCCGGCGCGTCGATCGCCTGCTGCGGCGCGTAGCCGCCCACGATGATCCGCAGCAGCGCAAGAAGCTGCCACTGATCCTGCTGGTCGCCGCCGGGCGACCCGATCGCGAACTCGGGTGTCCCACCGCGCAGCACCAGGGTCGGCGTGAGCGTCGTGCGCGGGCGGCGCCCCGGGACGAGGGATGACGGATGCCCAGGCTCGAGCCACGTCATCTGCAGGCGTGTGCCGAGGCAGAAGCCGAGGGCGGGGACGGTGGGGGAGGACTGGAGCCAGCCGCCCGACGGCGTCGCCGAGACGATGTTGCCCCAGCGATCGATCACGTCGAGGTGGCACGTGTCGCCCCGCGTCTCGCTCGTATGTGCGACCGTGGGCTCGCCTGCGCCGGCCGCACCGGGACCGTACGTCGTGCGCAGCGGTGGCTGGAACCCGCGGCGACCGCCGATCGCGCCGGGCCGGAACTCCGCCGACGCGCGTTCGCCGATGAGCTCACGCCGCTCGGCGAGGTAGTCGGCGGCCAGCAGCGCCTCCACGTCGACCTCCGCGTCGCCGAACCACGCGTCGCGGTCGGCGAGCGCCAGCTTCTGCGCCTCGAGGATCGTGTGGGCCCCGGCTTCCTGAGCGGGGTCGAGCAGGTCGTCCGCGAGGGGTTCGAGCAAGCCCAGTGTCTGCAGCAGCGCGGGACCCTGCGTCCACGCGCCTGCCTTCGCGATGGTGCGGCCGCGGAAGTCGCGCGTCACCGGCGGCTCGTACCCCGCCTCGAACGCCGCGAAGTCGTCGGCGTCGATGACCCCGGCATGGAGAGCACCGTCCGAGTGGCGGTGCGGATCGGCGAGGAACGTGGAGGCCTCGTGCGCGACGATGCCGGTGCGCCATTCGCGGCGCGCCGCGTCGATGCGGGCGGCACGCCCCACAGGGCCGTCGTCGCGCACGGTGCACGACGCGTGGACCAGCCCGTCGAGCACGGCGGCGTACGCGGGGTTTCGCACGACCGTTCCCGCCGCGGGGGGCTCGCCGTCCGGCATCCACAGCGCCGCCGACGTCGGCCAGTCTTGGCGGAACAGCTCCGCGAC
>NZ_RRYE01000082.1 GCF_004010105.1 Microbacterium sp. CPCC 204701 | reverse complement strand
CTCGGCGGCCTCGATGCCGCTCTCCACGCCGACGACGACCCGATCGCGCACGGCACGTGGCTGCGGCGGGACGCGCTGCCCTGGGTGTGGCGACGGCTGCGGGGCCGCACCGCCGGCGACGGGCTCGATCCCAAGCACGCCGACTACGTGCTCATCGGCGGTCGCGGCGACGTGCGCGCACCGACCGGCGCGAGCTGACGCATCGGCAGCAGACCGCCACGGAGGGCCGGATCCGCGTCCGTCCGCTCACCCCCGCGGATCGACCTCGCCGGCCTCGATCGCCGACTCGCGCTCCTCGTACTCCCGTGCGTCGACGTCCGCCTCGATCGCCTCGAGCGGATCGATCGTCGGCGGCGGCAGCTCGAGTTCCGCTTCGTCGTCGATCGGCACATCGCGGTCGTCGTCGGGAATGCGCTCGCGGAAATCGCTCATGTCACACCTCTGGGACCCCTACCGCTCTTGCGACTACCCGCTCTTGCGACGGAACTCGCGCCTGGTCACCGCGCCATGCGTGCCGTGGATCGCCGAATCCCCATCGAGGTGGGACTCGCCTGACCGCTGCTGCGCGTTCTTCTTGTCGAGCGCTTCCTTGAACTTGCGCTTCATCTCATCGGACGCGGCGCTCGGCTTGTCGTCGGTGCTCATGCCTCCACCCTAGGCGCCGGGCGCGCAGACCCGCCAGAGGATGCGGGAGGCGCGGTGCCCCGCTGATAGGCTTGTTCGGGTTGCCCTCGGGCAACCGCTCAATTCCACATGAGCTGCACGGAGCAGGCCGGCAGGAAGCTGGTCCCCTGTGGTGGGTTCCCCGTCGCCGAAGGCGCCGGGTGGTCTTCTACTGGTGACCAGCGCTGGCGAGTACGCGGCACCCCCGCGCGCCGAGATCTGCCTGTTCCTGCTCCTTCGACTGACTCTCGCTCGGCATACGGTCGCGCGAGGCTAAACAAAGAAGGAGGGACCTCTTGGAAGGTCCAGAAATCACCGCCGCCGAAGCCGTCCTCGACAACGGACGCTTCGGCACCCGCACCGTCCGGTTCGAGACCGGGCGACTCGCGCAGCAGGCGCAGGGCGCCGTCGCCGCGTACCTCGACGAGGAGACGATGCTCCTGTCGGCCACCAGCGCCGGCAAGCACCCTCGTGAGGGCTTCGACTTCTTCCCGCTGACCGTCGACGTCGAAGAGCGCTCGTACGCGGCGGGCAAGATCCCCGGCTCGTTCTTCCGCCGCGAGGGCCGTCCCTCGACCGAGGCGATCCTGGTGTGTCGTCTGATCGACCGCCCGCTGCGCCCGTCGTTCGTCGACGGCCTCCGCAACGAGGTGCAGATCGTCGTGACCGTGCTCTCGATCGCGCCGGGCGAGTTCTACGACGCGCTCGCGATCAACGCCGCCTCGCTGTCTACCCAGATTTCGGGTCTGCCGTTCTCCGGTCCGATCGCCGGCGTCCGCCTCGCGCTCGTCCCGGGCCATGGCGAGCACGCCGACCAGTGGGTCGCGTTCCCGAACGTCAAGCAGCTCGAAGAGGCCGTCTTCGACCTCATCGTCGCGGGCCGCGTGCTCGACGACGGCGACGTCGCGATCATGATGGTCGAGGCCGAGGCCACCGAGCACAGCTGGAACCTCATCAAGGCCGGTGCGACCAAGCCGAGCGAAGAGATCGTGGCGCAGGGTCTCGAGGCCTCGAAGCCCTTCATCAAGGAGCTCGTCGCGGCGCAGAACGTCGTGGCGAACACCGCCGCGAAGGAGATCCAGGAGTACCCCGTCTTCCCGGCGTACAGCCCGGAGGTCTACGACTTCGTCGCGGGCCGTGCCTACGACGAGCTGCTCGGCATCTACCAGATCGCCGACAAGACCGAGCGCAACAACGCCGACGATGCCCTGCGCGACCGTGTGAAGGGCGAGCTCATCGCCGCGGTCGAGGCGAGCGAGCTTCCGGCCGTCGCCACGATCGAGTTCTCGGCGGCGTACAAGTCCGTCACGAAGAAGATCGTCCGCGGCCGCATCCTCACCGAGGGCGTGCGCATCGATGGACGCGGCCTCGCCGACATCCGTCCGCTCGACGCAGAGGTGCAGGTCATCCCGCGCGTGCACGGCTCGGCGATCTTCCAGCGCGGTGAGACCCAGATCCTCGGGGTCACGACGCTGAACATGCTCAAGATGGAGCAGCAGATCGACTCGCTGTCGCCGGTGACGCACAAGCGCTACATGCACCACTACAACTTCCCGCCCTACTCGACGGGTGAGACGGGTCGTGTCGGAAGCCCCAAGCGCCGCGAGATCGGCCACGGCTTCCTCGCCGAGCGCGCCCTCGTGCCGGTGCTCCCCGGTCGCGAGGAGTTCCCTTACGCGATCCGCCAGGTGTCGGAGGCGCTGAGCTCGAACGGCTCGACGTCGATGGGCTCGGTGTGCGCGTCGACCCTGTCGCTTCTGAACGCGGGTGTGCCCCTGCGCGCGCCGGTCGCCGGCATCGCGATGGGTCTCGTGTCCGACCAGGTCGACGGCCAGACGCGCTACGCGGCCCTGACCGACATCCTGGGCGCCGAGGACGCGCTCGGAGACATGGACTTCAAGGTCGCAGGAACGAGCGAGTTCGTGACCGCGATCCAGCTCGACACCAAGCTCGACGGCATCCCGTCGTCGGTGCTGTCGGCGGCTCTGACGCAGGCCAAGGAGGCGCGCCTGACGATCCTCGGCGTGCTGAACGCCGCGATCGACGGCCCGGACGAGATGGCTCCGACGGCACCGCGCGTGATCAGCGTGCAGATCCCCGTCGACAAGATCGGCGAGCTGATCGGCCCGAAGGGCAAGACGATCAACGCGATCCAGGACGAGACCGGCGCCGACATCTCCATCGAGGAGGACGGCACCGTCTACATCGGCGCGACCGACGGACCGTCGGCCGAGGCCGCCCGCGCCCAGGTCAACGCGATCGCCAACCCCACCAACCCGGAGGTCGGCGAGCAGTTCCTCGGCACCGTCGTGAAGATCGCGACCTTCGGCGCGTTCATCTCGCTCCTTCCCGGCAAGGACGGCCTGCTGCACGTCAGCGAGGTCCGCAAGCTCGCCGGCGGAAAGCGGGTCGAGAACGTCGAGGACGTACTGGGGGTCGGTCAGAAGCTCCTGGTGCGCATCACCAAGATCGACGACCGCGGCAAGCTCTCGCTCGAGCCCGTGCTCGAAGAGGCGGCCGACCAGGAAGGCCGCGCCGCGGCCAACCCGGGCCCGGAGGCTCCTGCCGAGGGCTGAGCGTAGCGATTCCCGGATGCCCGTCCTCTCCCGTGCGGAGAGGGCGGGCATCCGTCGTGATCAAAGCGTTATGGAATATTTATCGGCAGTTCGCCTGGGCGGACTGGGCGCGGCCCGCGCTGCCCTACCCTCTAAGTACGCGCCGGGGGGTGCGGCAGTGATCACGAGGCTCCCACCGAGTCGCGTGAGGGGGTGGCACATGGCTTATTTCGGCGTTGACTCGACGCTTCCGTCGACGAGCCCGGATGCCGCAGCCACCGACACCGCGCCTCAGCGCGGTGCCCGCGGAGTGCACCCCTCGTCTCCGATCCCCGTGCAAGGGCCCGGCGTGGGAAGCGATGTGCGCGTCGCACTCGACGAGAGCGGGCTGTCGGTCTTCCCGCTCATTGTCGGCGGGGCCGAGTTCGGCTGGAACGTCGACCTCGAGTCCAGCCACGCGATCCTCGACGCTTACGCGGAACTCGGCGGCAACGCCGTGCACACGTCCGACAGCTTCTCGAGCGGACGCAGCGAGCACATCATCGGGCAGTGGCTGCATTCACGCGGACTGCGCGACGAGGTCGTCCTCGCCGTGCGCGTCGGCGGCCACGCCGACAATCCGGGCCTCGGCCCCGTGAACCTCGTGCGTGCCGTCGAGGCTTCGCTGACGAGGCTGCGCACGGATCGCATCGATGTGCTGTACCTCGACGCGAGCGCCGACCGCGCCACGGCGCTCGAAGACACGCTCGCCACCGCGGAGTGGCTGGTCGAGACGGGCAAGGCCCGCACGATCGGCGCGATGGGCTACACGGCTGCACAGCTGGTGGAGGCTCGGATCTTCGCGTCCGCGGGCTACCCCCGCATCACTGTGCTCGACGTCCCGTTCAACGTGCTCCGCCGGCACGAGTTCGACTCCGATCTGCGGCTCGTCGCAGGCGCCCAGGGCATGGCGGTGACGCCGTCGCACGCGCTGGAGCACGGCTTCCTGGCGGGTCGGCTTCGCTCCAAGCAGCGCGGGTCGCTGTCGGTGCGCGGCGCGCAGCTCGCCGCGAACCTCAATCGCCGCGGAAACCGCACGCTGCGAGCCCTCGACGCCGTCGGCGCCGAACTCGGCGTGCCCGACGCGGCCGTCGCGGTCGCGTGGCTGCTCGCCCAGAAGCTCGTCACGGCGCCCATCGTGAACGCCTACGCGCCGGGCCAGGTCGAGGAGCTCGTGCAGGGCGTCGGCGTTCGACTGAGCCGGGCGCAGCTGGCCGACATCGCGCGGGCCTCCGAGTAGCACGCCGCGCGGCACCGGCGCAACCGTCCACAAGCGCAGGGAGCGGCATCCATCGTGTGTCGTAGGGTGGATGAGGTGCCCCGCCGGGGTACGCAACCCCCGACGGAGTGAGCTGCGTGACGCACTACATCTATCTCGTGCGGCATGGCGAGCATCAGGATGCCGAGCACGGACTCGTCGACGGACCCTTGTCACCGCGTGGCCGTCGCCAAGCGGCCCTGCTGGCGGATCGGCTCTCCGGCGTGCCGTTCGACGCGGTGTGGCATTCGCCCCTCGAGCGTGCGAGCCAGACGGCGCGGGCCGTCGCCGAGCGGATGCCGTCGCTCTCTCCCGAGCCGTCCGCCCTGCTGTTCGACTGCGTTCCGACCGGCATGACCGAGCAGACCCCCGCCGTGTTCGAGCCGTTCTTCGGCTCCGTCACCGAGGCCGAGATCGAGGCGGGCCGCGCGCAGATGTCGGACGCCGTCAGCGAGTTCCTGGTGCGCCGGCGGGGCGAGGTCCACGAGCTGCTCATCACTCACAACTTCGTGATCGCGTGGTTCGTGCGCGAGGTGCTGCAGGCGCCCGACTGGCGCTGGATGACGCTCAACCAGGCCCACTGCGGGCTGACCGTCATCGCCCAGAAGCAGGGGCGTCCGTGGACTCTGCTCTCACACAACGACATGTCGCACCTGCCGGTCGAGCTGCGCACGGGGCTGCCCGAGCTCTACCCCGTCTGACAACCCGGGTAACGGTTCGGCAACGCTTCGCAGGACGGTGTCAGGGAACGGGCTGCTTCGGACACATCCTTTTGTGACAGGCCTCATCCATCCGCGGTTCGGGTCATCCGCGCAGCGACGTGTCCTGTCCGCCGAGGCGGCAGCGCGATCGACGCGATGCCCGCTGAGGCGCTCGTCGTCCGTCATCCCCCACGGAGTCTCCATGCGCTCAACCGCCCCCCTCGCCATCGCCGCCGTCGCCGCTCTCGCGGTCGCCCTCACCGCCTGTTCCGGGCCGGGCGGGGGTGAGGCGCCTGATCCGGCGGACTCGCCGCTCAACAAGTACATGGCGGCTCTCTGGGGCGGAGACCTGTCTGAGAAGGAGCAGCAGGAGCGGTTCGAGAAGGAGAACACGCAGCGCGAGGAGCTCATCGCGGAGTGCATGTCGGAGGAGGGGTTCGAGTACATCCCCGTCGTGCACAACGGCAGCATGGTGTCCTCCGGCGACGAGTGGGACCCCGAGGATCGCGAGTGGGTGGCGCAGTACGGGTACGGCATGGTCAACTTCCCCGGCCGCGACGATCCGGGCCCCACCGAGGAGTGGATCGACCCGAATCAGGACTACGTCATGAGCCTGTCCGAGTCGGAGCAACAGGCGTACTACGAGACGCTGAGCGGCCCGCCGATCCCGGATGACCAGCTGGACGAGGACGAATCGTACGAGTGGAACTGGGAGACCTCCGGCTGCTACGGGTACGCGCAGCACGAGATGGAGCAGGACAACCCGGCGACCTCTGACGAGTTCGAGCCCCTGATGAAGGCCATCGAGGAGTTCTGGACACAGGCGCAGGAGTCGAACGCGTTCGACGAGATCAACGCCGAGTGGAGGTCGTGCATGGCCGACGCCGGCCACGCCGGCTACGACGCGCAGGGCGACGCGCAGATGCAGTTCAGCGAAGAGCTCAACGAGTACTACGAGAACCAGACCGAGTGGGTCGAGGACGACCCCGAACTCGCCGAGATCGGCGAGCGGGAGGTCGAGCTCGCGCTCGTCGACCTCGACTGCCGCGAGAAGACCGGCTACCGGGCGGCGCACAGCGAGATCCAGTTCGCGCTGGAGGAGGAGTTCATCGCCGACCACCAGGCCGAGCTCGACGCGCTGAAGGCGGCGGCGGAGCAGGGTCGCTGACGTGACGGAACCGCACGAGCCCGCCGATCTGCTGTCGGCGGAACCGGACGCGCCGCTCGCAGGCGAGGGTCCTCGCGCGGAGGATGCTGTTGCGACGGAGGCCTTCGACGATCTGCTCGCCGCGGATGCGGCGTCCGACGCAGGCGACGGCGCCGAGGCCGCGTCCGATGACGACTCCGAGGCGGCGGTGCGTGCGGGCTGGGCCACGCGCTGGCGGCGGGTGTTCGACGGCAATCGGGCGCTGTGGGTCGTCGCAGCCATCGCCGTGGTGAGCCTCGCGGCCGGGCTGCTCGTGGGCCGGTTCGTCATCTCGCCTGCCGAGGCGGCCGCTCGTGCGGACCCACCCGAACCGGGCCTCATCACCGTGCCGGTCGAGTACGGCGCCCTCAGCAACGACGTCACGATCCGCGGCGAGGTCGGCTATGCGGACTCGGTCGAGGTCACCCTCGACACCTCTTCGCTGTCGGGCCCGGCGATCGTCACCGGCCGCGTCCCCGAGGCGGGCGCGGAGTTCGGGCCGCTGTCGATCGCGCTCGAGATCGCCGGCCGACCGGTGATCGTGCTCCCGGGCGATCTGCCGGCCTACCGATCGCTGAGATTCGGCATGTCGGGGCCCGACATCGCGCAGTTCAAGCAGGCGATGGCCGCGGTCGGCATCGACGCGGGGGATCCGGCATCCGACGCGTTCGACGCGGCCGCTGCGCAGGCCGTGATCGCGCTGTACGAGCGCGCGGGGTACACGCCGCCACCCGCACCCGAGGGCGCCGACGAGGCGGCGCAGGCCGCCGCCGAAGGGGTGACCGCGGCGCAGCAGTCGCTCACCGCGGCGAACGAGGAGCTGGCGAATGCCAGATCCGGCGCCTCGGCGGTCGCACTGCGGGAGGCCGACAACCAGATCGCGAGCGCGCAGCGGCAGCTCGACGCGGCGAAGGCGGCCTCTCCGGTCGATCCACTCGCCGTCGCCGACCTCGAGGACGCCCTCGCCCTCGCGAAGCTGCGGCGGGACGAGGTCGCAGCTGAGCCCGACACGCGAATGCAGCGGGCAGCCGTGGACGCGGCGCGCACGCAGCTGGCGCAGGCGCAGGAAGCTCTGACGAAAGCCCGTGAAGAGGCGCTCCCGCACCTGCCGTCGAGCGAGGTGCTGTACCTCGGGTCGCTTCCGCGGCGCGTGGATGCCGTCGCCGCGGCCCGCGGAGCGCTGTTGCAGGGCGCGGCGATGACCGTCTCGGGTGCGACGCTCGAGCTCACCGGCTCCGCCGCCGAGCCCGACGCGCAGCTGCTCGAGGTGGGCGGCGAGGCCACGTTCGAGCTTCCCGACGGTGTCGTGCATCGCGCGGTGATCGCCGAGATCGTCCCGGGCGAAGGCTCCGGCGATCGATGGGCGATCGGCTTCACGCCGGACCCCCTGACGCCCGAGCAGATCATGCAGCTGCAGGGTGCCAACGTCCGCGTGTCGATGCCGGTCGGCGCCACGGCGGGCGACGTGCTCTCCGTGCCCCTGGCCGCGGTGACCGCGGGTCCGGGCGGCGAGAGCCGCGTGGAGGTCGTCGACGGCGATCCGCGCGAGGGCGATCGCGCCGAGACCCGGCTCGTGGTCGTCGAGACGGGCCTGGCGGCCGACGGCTCGGTCGAGGTGCGACCGGTCGAGGGCGCCCTGGAAGAGGGCGACCTCGTCGTGGTGGGCCGATGACGCATCCGATCGTCGAGCTGCGCGACGTGACCCGCTCGTTCCCCGGCCCGCCCGAGGTGCAGGCGCTCAAGGGTGCGTCGCTCCGGATCGACGCGGGGGAGTACGTGTCGATCGTCGGGCCGAGCGGATCGGGCAAGTCGACCATGCTCAACATCCTCGGACTGCTCGATCGCCCGAGCGTCGGCGAGTACCGCATCGAGGGGCACCTCACCGGCGACCTCACCGAGGATCAGCGGGCGGCGGTGCGCGCGCACCGCATCGGCTTCGTGTTCCAGTCGTTCCACCTGATGGCTCGGCGGACCGTGCTCGACAACGTGCTCATGCCGATGCTCTACAGCGGGGTTCCCCGGGCTGAGCGAGAGGTGCGCGCGCGGCAGGTGCTCGATCGCGTCGGACTGCGTCATCGGGTGGGCTTCCTGCCCGGCACACTCTCGGGCGGTGAGCGGCAGCGCGTCGCGGTCGCGCGCGCCGTCGTGAGCCGTCCGAGTCTCGTGCTCGCCGACGAGCCGACCGGCAACCTCGACGCGAACACGACCGGCGGCGTGCTCGACCTGTTCGACGAGCTCAACGCCGAGGGGCTGACGCTCGTGGTCATCACGCACGATCCGGCCGTCGCGGCACGTGCACGGCGGCGGATCCGCATCGCGGACGGCCGGCTGCAGGAGGTGGCATGAGCACCGCGGTCGCCGACGGGGAGACGACGACGGATGCCGGAACGCCATCCGCGGCGGCGGACGCGGTGCCGCTCGTGCCCGAGGTCGCGCGCGCCGACCGGTTCACGTTCGGCGACCTGCTGGTCGAGGCGACGGCCGACATCGGCACCAGGCCCGCGCGACTGGCGATGACCGTCGCCGGCACGATCCTCGGGATCGGGGCCCTGGTCGCCACGCTCGGGTTCGCGCAGACGGCGGCCGGTCAGATCGCGCGCCAGTTCGACGCGGTCGCCGCGACACAGGTGGTCGTCGAGCCCGCGTCGGCTCGCACGGCATCGGGATCGGAGGTGGCGACGTCGACGCTTCCGTGGGACTCCGCGGAGCGCGTGTCGCGGCTGGTCGGAGTCGAGGCCGCTGCCCTGCTCGGCGAGGTCGATCTCGGCGAGGACACCATCACGGCCGTCCCGGTGAACGACCCCTCGGCGCCGGCGATCGCGTCGCCTCCGCTGGTGGGTGCGACGGCCGACCTGCTGGAGGTGACCGATGCGCGGCTGATCACAGGTCGCATGTTCGACTCCGGGCACGAGCGGCGCAGTGATCGGGTCGCGGTGCTGGGCGCCCGCGCGGCCGAGCGCCTGGGCGTGAACCGGGTCGACAGTCAGCCCTCGATCTTCGTGGCCGGGTTGGCATATGCCGTCATCGGCATCTTCGAGGAGCCGCAGCGACGCGCCGATCTCCTCGACGCGGTCGTGATCCCGCTGTCCGCCGCGCGTGCCGACTCGGCACTCGCCGGCGCCGGCGAGCTCGTGATCCGGATCGCGCCGGGTGCCGGGCCGCAGGTCGCCGCGCAGGCAGCCGTCGCGCTCGCCCC
>NZ_RRYE01000081.1 GCF_004010105.1 Microbacterium sp. CPCC 204701 | reverse complement strand
GCCCACCGCCGCCGCGCCCGCCGCGAGCGCCGGCATCATCGAGCTCGCGCAGCGCCTGCACGACGAGCACGTCGCCGAGGGCGTCGCCCAGCGCGACCAGCTCATCGCCGAAGCCAAGACGCAGGCCGCCTCGATCGTGTCGGAGGCCGAGACCCGCGGCCGCGAGGAGCTCGCCAAGCTCGACCGCGAGCGCTCGTCGCTCGAGGGCCGCATCTCGGAGCTGCGCAACTTCGAGCGTGACTACCGGGCGCAGCTGCGCAGCTACATCGAGGGCAAGCTCCGCGACCTCGAGACCACCGCGACCTCCTCGGGTGCGCAGCCGGTCTCGGCCATCGGTCTCTAGGCCGAGCCTTTGACAGGCCGACCCCCCCTTCGACAGGCGGCGGCCGGCATCATCATCGCGGTCCTCGCGGTGCTGGTGCTGGCCGCCGATCAATTCACCAAGCACCTCGCACTCGACAACCTCCCCTATCAGGAGCCGGTGCCGGTACTGGGCGACTTCCTGATCCTCTACCTGACCAAGAACCCCGGTGCCGCCTTCTCGCTCGGCGTGGGGGTCACGTGGGTCTTCACGATCGCTCTCGCAGTGGTGGCCGGGGTCATCGGCTGGCTCGCCGCCACACGCGTCCGCTCGCGGCTGTGGGCGGTCGCCCTGGGCCTCCTCCTCGGCGGCGTGCTGGGCAACCTGACCGACAGGCTCTTCCGTGAGCCCGGCTTCGCCGTCGGGCACGTGATCGACTTCATCAACACGCCGTGGATGTGGTTCTTCCCCGGCATGTCGCCCGCGATCTACAACGTGGCCGACATCTTCATCGTCTCGATGATGATCGCAGTCGCGATCCTCGTCCTCGTGGGTCTGCACTTCGACGGGTCGCGCGAAGCGCGTGCGAAGGACGAGCAGTCGGGTGCCGCGGCATCCGACTCCCCTCAGACCACCACCGAGGACTGACGTGGAGTCCCGCAGCCTGCCCGTGCCGGACGGACTCGACGGCACCCGTGTCGACGCGGCCCTCGCCAAGATGCTCGGGTTCTCGCGCACGTTCGCGGCCGAGGTCGCCGAAGCCGGCGGCGTCACGATGGACGGGCGCACCTTGGCGAAGTCGGACAAGCTGCGAGGCGGAGCCTGGCTGGACGTGTCGTGGGCGCCGAAGGAGGAGCCCCGGGTCGTCCCGGTCGAGGTGCCCGACCTCGGCATCGCGTACGACGACGACGACATCGTCGTGGTCGACAAGCCCGCCGGCGTGGCCGCGCACCCCTCGCTCGGATGGGAGGGTCCGACGGTGCTCGGGGCCCTCGCCGCCGCCGGCTTCCGGATCGCGACGACGGGGGCCGCCGAGCGCCAGGGCGTCGTGCATCGCCTCGATGTCGGAACGAGCGGGCTCATGGTCGTGGCCAAGACCGAACGGGCCTACACCGCACTCAAGCGCGCGTTCAAGGAGCGCGAGGTCGACAAGGTCTACCACGCCGTGGTGCAGGGGCACCCCGACCCGCTGGCCGGGACGATCGACGCGCCCATCGGTCGGCATCCGACGCATTCGTGGAAGTTCGCGGTGACTCCCGACGGCAAGGACTCGATCACGCACTACGAGACGCTCGAGGCGTTCCCGGGCGCGTCGCTGCTCGAGATCCACCTCGAGACCGGGCGCACCCATCAGATCCGCGTCCACATGACCGCGCACCGTCATCCGTGCGTCGGCGACCCGCTCTACGGCGCCGATCCCACCGTGTCCGCCCGGCTCGGACTCACCCGGCAGTGGCTGCACGCGCACGAGCTCTCGTTCGTGCATCCGGGCACGGGGGACCGGGTGACTTTCACCTCCGACTACCCCGCCGACCTCGCGAACGCGCTCGAGGTGCTTCGCAGCGACTGAGGCCGTCGTGCTGGTGCACACGATCGGAGCGCGTGCGCGACACGCCGGTTCGCCGGATCCCGGCACGGCGTGTCGCTCGAGATCTCCGATTCCGTGTCAGCGGCCGCCCTCGAAACGCGACGGACCTTCGGCCCGAGCGAACTCGATGCGGCGATACATATCGGGCAGTTCGAGCTCGGGGAGCTCGTCGAGGCCGTACCAGCCGACCTCGGTCATCTCGCCGTCGGCGGCGTGCGGGTCGCCCGACACCCAGCTGCACCGGAACACCAGATCGAGGTAGTCGACCTGGTCGCCGTGGGGGTAGACCACGCGCGGGAGCTGGTGCACCCACGCCAGCCGCTCGACGCGGCACACGACGCCCGCCTCCTCGTTCGTCTCACGCACGGCGGCGGCGGCCGGCTCCTCGCCGGGGTCGACGATCCCGGTGATGGGGGTGAGCGCGCCGTTGTCGCTGCGGCGGCCGAGCAGCACCCTGCCCTCGTGGATCACCACGGCGGTGACGCCGGCGAGGGGAAGCGGCGCGGTGCCGATGCTGCGGCGCAGCTCGAGCACGAAATCGGGGGTGGGCATGGCCCCCACCCTACGTTCGGTCGGCGGAGCGATGTCGGAGCCCTGAGCCACGATGGACGACATGACGATCGACGTGAGGCCGGCGACCGTGTTCGAGGATGTCGCGACGGTCATCGGCCCGAAGAATCCCGAGTCGAGCGTGTGCTTCTGCCTCAGCTACCGCATTCCCAGCAGAGAGAACGTCGCACTGCGCGGCTCCGAGCGCGCCGAACGCGTGCGCCGGCTGATGGACGAAGAGGGGCCGATCGGGGTGCTCGCGTACGACGGCGACGACGCCGTCGGGTGGGCCGCGGTCGCGCCGCGCACGCGGACGCATTTCGCGACTTTCCGCAAGATCCCGCACGTCGACGACCTGGACGCGTGGTCGCTCTGGTGCTTCCGCGTCAGGCCCGGTCACCGCAAGAAGGGTGTCATGCACTCGCTGATCGACGGTGCGGTATCGTTCGCGAAGGAGCAGGGGGCTCCCGCGATCGAGGGCTACCCGGTCGACAACGGCGACGCCCGCGTCGACCTCACGATGGCGTACGTCGGCACGCGCCGCCTCTTCGAGTCCGCAGGCTTCGTGAAGGCGGCCGACACCGAATCGGTGCTGTCAGGATTTCGACGGGTGCTCATGCGGCGCGAGCTCTAGCGTGGACGCGTGAACCACCTCCTCCAGCGGCGCCTCGAGCGCGCGAACACGCTCTACCTCGACTTCCTCGACACGATCCCGCCCGAGCACCTCGGCTCGCACCTGCGAGATCTTCCGTCCGACACGATCGGGCACCAGCTGTGGTGCGTGCTCGGAGCCCGCGAGAGCTTCTCCAGGGCAGCGCGCGCGGGGGAGTGGCAAGGTTTCACGAGTCCGGTCACCAGAGACGGGACGACGGATGCCGCGACCCTCCGCTCCGCGTTCGTGCAGACCGCCGCCGACGTCGACGCGTGGGTCGCCGGCATCGACCCGGCCGATGAGGACTCGCTGCGCTACGTGCTGGCCCTCCTCGAGCACGAGACGCAGCATCAGGGCCAGCTGATCCGCTATCTGTACGGGCTGGGCGTCGACCGCCCGCACACGTGGCAGCAGCAGTACGCCCTCGACGAAGATTTCTGATCCCGCGTGAACCGGATGCTCGGCATCCGTCAATACTCCCTGTGAGCACCGACAGCGAGATCATCCGCCGGTCCGTCGACGACCCCGCCGCGTTCGCGGAGCTGTTCGAGCGGCACGCACGGGTCGTGGGTGCGTTCGCCGCCCGTCGGGTGGGCTCGGAGGCAGCCGAGGACGTTCTCAGCGAGACGATGCTCGTCGCCTTCCGGCGACGTCGCGACTTCGACACGACCTGGGATTCGGCGAAGCCGTGGCTGCTCGGCATCGCGTCGCGCGTGATCAAGAAGCACCGCGTCGACGAGGCCAGGCAGTGGCGATCCTTCGAGGCATCCGCCTCACGGGGCGAGCACGTCAGCGACGGTGCGATCGATGCGGCGGGGGAGCGCGCGGATGCCTCTGCCGCGGTCCGCGCCCTGGTGCCGCGCATCGCGGCGCTGGCGGCCCGCGACCGCGAGACGCTGCTGCTGTACGCGTGGGCCGATCTCACCTACGAGGAGATCGGCGTCGCGCTCGGAGTGCCCGTGGGCACGGTGCGATCGCGGCTGAACCGTGTGCGACGCAAGCTCGCTCCGCCGGGGTCGCACGCGTCGGTCCGGCTCACGTGGATAGCGAAGGAGGAGATCGATGGAGCTTATGGAACGAGTGCGTGAGGTCGGCGCGGAGGCCGTCCTCGACGAGGGTCGGCTCGATGCCGCGCGGGTAACGTTGCTGCGCGAGATCGCGCGCGAAGAGCGAGCCGATGCCGCTCCCGGTCGTCGCCTGGCCGTCCGGTGGATCGGCGGATCGGCGCTGGCCGGAGGACTCGCGGCCGTCGCGTTGGTCGTCGGCTTCGTCGCGATCCCGGCGACGGCGCCGACCGCCTCGGCCGCGGAGGTCCTCGAGCGGGCCGCCGAGGCGACTTTGACGACGCAGGCGGTGTCGCCCGGCCCCGGGCAGTACATCCGCATCCAGGAGATCGCGACCTCCACGGTGGGGTGGGTCGAGGACTCGGCTTATCCGGAGGGCGGTTGGTGGGGCAGCGGGGCATCCCACACCATGGCCACCACTGTCCAGGCGCGCTCGCTCTACGTCCCGGCCGACCGATCGGGCGATTGGGTGCAGGACTACGACGAGTCGTTCGAGGTCGTGGAGATCACCGGGCCTGCTGCCGAGACGGCGCGAGACGTGCTCGTCGCCACGCGGCCCGGTTCCAAGCTCGACGTCGAGGTCTTCCCGGCGGGAATCTACTCGCAGACAGGTGTGGGAGGGGAGGGCGTCGACCCGGACGATGTGCTGACGTTCGCCGTCAACGGCCTGCAGTGCTACTACGACGAGATGCCCCGCGATCCCGAGGCGCTGGTGGACTGGATGGAGCAGTACGAACACGAGTACCTGTCGGACTGCCCGCCGCCGAGGCTCGGCGAGCCGATCGAGTTCAATCTCGCGCCGGCGGGCCTGCGTGCCGCCATGTTCCGCGCCCTGGCGCTCACAGAGGGTTCACGAGTGGTCGGCGTCGACGGCGACGTGACGACGATCGCGTTTCCCGAGGGCGGCGAGAGCACGTGGATGCAGACGGTCGACATCGACACCTCGACCGGCCTCATGGTCGGACGGGGGAACCTCGACGACGACTCATGGTCGAGCCGCGTCGTGGTGTCGATCGTCGACGGCCTCCCCGCCACGGTGGGAGTCCCTCGAGGCTGACCTCACCCGGATCTCAACGGCGCCGGGGTGAAGACATCCGTTCCGTGCCTGGTCAGTCCCCGCCGACGCAGAATCGGATCCGCTCCTGCGGACGCGCCGTGCGACACGCCGGGCACGCCGGCGGCGCCCGCGGCGCGTCGCCGCGGAGGTCTTCACCTGCGGATCCGATTCTGAGGCGGCCCCAAACCCTCACCCTCGACTCGAGGGTGAGGCGGCTTCGCGGGCGGGGTGGGCGACACCGGCTCCGGCCGACCGCGACGTCGGAGCCGCTCCGTAGACTCGGTCCGTGGCATCCGACTCCTTCGTTCACCTGCACGTGCACAGCGAGTACTCGATGCTCGACGGAGCCGCCAAGATCGGCGCGATGACTCAGGCCGCCGCCGAGCACGGCATGCCGGCGATCGCCGTCACCGATCACGGCAACACCTTCGCGGCGTTCGAGTTCTACAACGCGGCCAGGGCTGCCGGCGTGAAGCCGATCATCGGGCTCGAAGCGTACGTCACGCCCGGAACGCATCGCAGCGACAAGTCGCGTGTCGCCTGGGGCACCCCGGAGCAGAAGAGCGACGACGTGTCGGGCTCGGGCGCCTACACACACATGACCATGTGGAGCCAGAGCACCGAGGGCATGCACAACCTCTTCCGGCTCAGTTCGCTGTCGAGCATGGAGGGCTACTACTTCAAGCCCCGGATGGATCGCGAGCTGCTCGAGACCTACGGCAAGGGGCTCATCGCGACGACCGGCTGCCCGTCCGGCGAGGTGCAGACGCGTCTGCGCCTCGGTCAGTACGACGCCGCGCGCGCCGCGGCCGCGGAGTTTCAGGACATCTTCGGGAAGGAGAACTACTTCGCCGAGATCATGGACCACGGGCTCTCGATCGAGCGCCGCGTCATGACCGATCTGCTGCGCCTCGCGAAGGACCTCGGCATCCCGCTCGTCGCGACCAACGACTCCCACTACACCCATCAGCACGAGGCCGACGCGCACGCGGCGCTCCTGTGCGTGCAGTCCGGTTCGACGCTCGACGACCCGAACCGGTTCAAGTTCGACGGCGACGGCTACTACATCAAGACCGCACAGGAGATGCGCCAGATCTTCCGCGAGCACCCGGAGGCGTGCGACAACACCCTCCTCATCGCCGAGCGCTGCGAAGTCGAGTTCAACACCAGCGCGAACTACATGCCGCGCTTCCCTGTCCCCGAAGGCGAGACCGAAGACAGCTGGCTCGTCAAGGAGGTCGAGGCAGGACTTCACTATCGGTATCCGGACGGCATCCCCGACAAGGTCCGCAAGCAGGCCGAGTACGAGACCGGGATCATCCTCCAGATGGGCTTCCCGGGTTACTTCCTCGTGGTCGCCGACTTCATCAACTGGGCGAAAGACAACGGCATACGCGTCGGCCCCGGTCGTGGGTCAGGGGCCGGGTCGATGGTCGCCTACGCCATGCGCATCACGGATCTCGACCCGCTCGAGCACGGCCTCATCTTCGAGCGCTTCCTCAACCCGGACCGCGTGTCGATGCCCGACTTCGACGTCGACTTCGACGACCGCCGCCGCGGCGAGGTGATCGACTACGTCACGGAGAAGTACGGCTCCGAGCGCGTGGCGCAGATCGTCACGTACGGCACCATCAAGTCGAAGCAGGCGCTCAAAGACGCCGGCCGCGTGCTCGGCTTCCCGTTCAGCATGGGCGAACGGCTGACAAAGGCGATGCCGCCCGCCGTCATGGGCAAGGACATGCCGCTGAGCGGCATGTACGACTCCCAGCATCCGCGATTCAAAGAGGCGAGCGAGTTCCGCGCCCTCATCGATACCGACGTCGAAGCGAAGACGGTCTTCGACCGCGCGCTGGGGCTCGAAGGACTGAAGCGACAGTGGGGCGTCCACGCCGCAGGCGTCATCATGTCCAGCGAGCCGCTTCTCGACATCATCCCGATCATGCGCCGCGAGCAGGACGGCCAGATCGTCACGCAGTTCGACTATCCGTCATGCGAGGCGCTCGGCCTCATCAAGATGGACTTCCTGGGGCTTCGCAACCTCACGATCATCTCGGACGCCCTCGACAACATCCGGATGAACCGAGGGCAGGATCTCGACCTCGAGCACCTCACGCTCGACGACCGCGCCGCGTACGAACTGCTGACGCGCGGCGACACGCTCGGGGTTTTTCAGCTCGACGGCGGGCCGATGAGGTCTCTTCTGCGTCTGCTGAAGCCCGACAACTTCGAAGACATCTCCGCCGTCATCGCGCTCTACCGTCCGGGGCCGATGGGCGCGAACTCGCACATCAACTACGCGCTCCGCAAGAACGGGCAGCAGGAGATCACACCGATCCACCCTGAGCTCGAGGAGCCGCTGAAAGACATCCTCGACACCAGCTACGGCCTGATCATCTATCAGGAGCAGGTCATGGCGATCGCGCAGAAAGTCGCGGGGTTCTCGCTCGGGCAGGCCGACATCCTCCGCCGTGCGATGGGAAAGAAGAAGAAGTCCGAGCTCGACAAGCAGTACGAAGGCTTCTCCGGCGGCATGAAAGAGCGCGGCTACGGCGACGGCGCCATCAAGGCGCTCTGGGACATCCTGCTGCCCTTCTCCGACTACGCGTTCAACAAAGCGCACTCGGCCGCGTACGGCCTGGTGTCGTACTGGACGGCCTACCTCAAGGCCCATTACCCGGCCGAGTACATGGCGGCGCTCCTCACGAGCGTCGGCGATTCCAAGGACAAGATGGCGGTCTATCTCAATGAGTGTCGTCGTATGGGCATCAAGGTCCTGCCGCCTGACGTGAGTGAATCGATCCGGTACTTCGCCGCCGTCGGGGAGGACATCCGGTTCGGGCTCGGCGCCGTCCGCAACGTCGGCGCGAATGTTGTCGACGGGATCGTCCAGGCCCGCAAAGACGAGAAGTTCGCGTCCTTCCACGACTTCCTGAACAAGGTTCCGATCCACGTCGCCAACAAGCGGACCCTCGAGTCGCTGATCAAGGCGGGCGCCTTCGACTCGATGGGCGACACTCGTCGTGCACTGCTGGAGATCCACGAGGATGCCACCGAGGCGGCCGTCGACCGCAAGCGCAATGAGGCACAGGGGGCCATCGGCTTCGATTTCGACAGCCTGTATGACGCCGCGGAAGAGGTCGCGCCTCCGAAGGTGCCGCCTCGCCCGGAGTGGACCAAGAAAGACAAGCTGGCCTTCGAGCGCGAGATGCTCGGCCTGTACGTGTCGGACCACCCGCTCGCGGGCCTCGAGATCCCGCTCGCCAAGCACGCCTCGACGAGCATCCACGACCTGCTCGCGAGCGAAGACGTCCAGGACGGCGAGCAGGTCACGATCGCGGGTCTCGTGACGAGCGTCCAGCACCGCGTCGCGAAACAGAGCGGAAATCCCTACGGGATGATCACGGTCGAGGACTTCGACGGCGAGATCACGGTCATGTTCATGGGCAAGACCTACACCGAGTTCTCGTCGATGCTGCAGGCCGACTCGATCCTCGTGGTGCGAGGACGCGTGTCGCGGCGCGACGACGGGATGAACCTGCACGCGCAGTCCGCGTTCAGCCCTGATCTCGGTGCGCCGGACGACACCTCGAGCCTCGTGCTGCTGATGCCCGAGCGGCGTGCGAGCGAGGGAATCGTGGGCGAGCTGCTGCAGGTGCTGCAGCGGCACAAGGGTGACACCGAGGTGTCGGTCAAGCTGCACAGCGGCACCGTGGCGAAAGTGTTCGAGCTTCCGCACACGGTCCGGATCACGCCGGATCTGTACGGAGAGTTGAAGGGCCTGCTCGGCCCTCAGTGCCTCGGCTGACGCCGCACACGACCCCTCGGGACGCGTCCGCCGACGTGCGCGTGGTCTCATCGGCGTCTCATACGCCGTGGGTAGTATCAGGACGACGCGGGCCTGTCGGCTCGCCGGAAGGGACGATCGTGACGGACGAGCAGCGGAAAGAGAACATCGACGCGGAGGCCACCTCGACCGAGGAGCCGCCGCAGTACGGCGTCGGACCGTTCTCCATCCGGGAGGTCGCGCTCGCCGGAACGTGGCTCGTCGCCTTCGTGGTGTCGTTCTTCCCGGTGATCGGCGAGATCGGCCGCGGCCCGTCGGTGTGGAGCAACGGGATCGACTGGGTGCTGACCATCGGCGTACCCACCGTCGCCGTCTTCCTGATCGCGCTGCGCCGCCTGTCGCCGCAGGGCATCCGCCGCGTCGGATCGCTCGGCATCGACCAGTTCGCCTCGGTGGCGTTCTCGGTCTCGACCATGCTGTGGCTCACGATGATCTGGAACAGCTTCATCACGCTCGCTGGCGAGCGCTTCTTTCCCGGCACGTGGGTCGTGTGGGTCGAGTTCTTCCTGATGCTCGCCGGCGTGCTCCTCACCGTGTTCGCGCCGCTCATCCCGCCGTTCGCGCAGGACTTCCAGGGCCGCACCGAGGTCCCGGCG
>NZ_RRYE01000080.1 GCF_004010105.1 Microbacterium sp. CPCC 204701 | reverse complement strand
CACGCGACGCGTGCCGAGCTGCTGCGCCGCGTCGGCCGCGAGGCCGACGCCCGCGCCGCGTACGACCGGGCGATCGACCTCGCGGGCAACACCGCGGAGGTCGCACACCTCGCTGGCCGCCGCGCCGAGCTCGCGGCATCCGTCCCATATGATCCGCATACCCAAGGAGGGCCATCGTGACCCAGCAGTACCTCGTGATCCACATGACCGACTCGTCCGGCTCGACGCTGGCGCAGGAGGAAGACCGGCGGATGCTCGAATCGTGGGCCAGGGAGGGCGAGGATGCCGGTCGGCTCGGCTCCGGCGCACCGGTCGCGGGCGCCGAGCACGCGAAGTCCGTCGTCGTGCGCGAGGGCCGCGTGCTGGTGACGGACGGGCCGTTCCCCGAATTCAAGGAGTGGTTCGCAGGCTACGACCTCGTGGAGGCGGACTCGGTCGACGAAGCCGCGGCGTATATGGCGAAGCACCCCACCGCCGTGCTCGGGCGGATCCTGATCCTGCCCCTCGTCAAGCTCCCCTGGGAGCAGGACGCATAGCGGTCGCGAGTCGAGCGCGTGGCCCCGGCCGCGGTCAGTCGATCAGTGGCAGGCCGCCGGCGCCGGGCTCGTCCTCGCGGCGAGCCTCCTCGGCCTCTTCTTCATCGAGCACCGGCTTGGCCGCGGCGATGTGCGAGATCGGGCGCCACACGAGCGCGAGCGTGATCGCCGAGCCCGCGAACGCGAACCACCAGGGCGCGGTGAGCCCCCACGTCTGGGCGATGATCCCGCCGAGCAGCTGGCCGATGACGAGGCCGCCGAAGACGCCGACCATGTTGACCGATGCGATGCGGCCCTGGAGCTCCATCGGCACGAGGCGCTGCCGCACGGTGGTCGAGATCGTGCCCCACAGGAACGCGTAGGCGCCGAAGCCGAACATGATCGCGAAGGCGACCCACGCCGACGTCGTGAGAGCGAAGCCGAGGTGCATGAGCACCTCGAGCGACAGGCACACGCGCATGAGCGTCGCGAACGAGACGTGCTTCTCGAGCCAGCCGAAGCTCGTGATCGCCAGGATGCCGCCGAGGGCCGACGCCGTCGTGAGGGCGCCGTAGCCGACCGCGCCCATTCCGAGGTGCTCGGTGGCGTACAGCACGAGGACGCTCCACGGCGCCGCCCACGTCACGTTGAAGACGAGGATGATGATGACGAGCGTGCGCACCGGCGGGTTGCGGCGCAGCCAGCCGAGTCCCTCGCGGATCGCGTGGCTCTTGCTCCTGGGGGCATCGGCGTCGTGCGGCGGCACCGGCGTGCGGGCGATCCGCGAGATGAGGAGCACCGCGAGCGATACGCACAGCACCTGCAGCAGGAAGGGCCAGAACGACCCCAGCGCGAAGAGGAAGGCGCCGAGCGGGGGACCGGCGAGCTGATTGCCGACGAGGTACCCCGCCTGCATGCGGGCATTGCCGATGCCGAGATCGGCGGGGCGCACGAGCATGGGCAGCAGCGTGCTGCCCGCCGAGTCGGCGAACACCTCGGCCGTGCCGTAGAGGAACGCCGTGGCGAGCACGATCCACACGTTCGCGGTGCCCGTCACGAGGAAGGCGACGAGGCCCAGCACGATGACGGCACGGATGCCGTTCGCCGCCATCACGAGACGTCGCCGGTCGTGGTGATCGGCGACCGCCCCCGCGAGCAGCCCGAACAGCAGCCAGGGCAGGAACTGCATCATCGCGCCCGCGGCGACGAGGATGGGCGACGACGTCATCGACGCGATGAGGAGCGGTGCCGCCGACAGGGCGATGCCGTCGCCCAGGTTGCTGGTCCACGACGAGGCGAGCAGCCACCGGAAGTCTCCGCCGAGTCGGCGGGGTGCGATCAGTTCGCCGAGCGAGGGCATCAGGCCATCCTACGAGCCGCGTGGCGCGGCATCCGTCTTTCCAGACCTGCGGGCTCGACGGCCCATCGCGTCCGCGGGGCGCGGTCAGTCGCGACCGCTGTCCGTCATCGACTCCAGGGTGCGACCCTTGGTCTCGCGGACGTACCTCATCACGAAGAAGATCGCCACGAACGCGAAGAACGTGTAGATCCCGTAGGCGAGGCCCAGCCCCACGGCCGCCAGGGCGGGGAAGGTCGTCGAGATGACGAAGTTCGCCGCCCACTGCGCGGCGGCGGCGACCGACAGCGCGACAGCCCGGATGCGGTTGCTGAACATCTCGCCGAGGAGAACCCATACGACCGGTCCCCACGAGGCGCCGAAGAACACGACGTACAGGTTCGCCGCGAGGAGTGCCGTCGTGCCCGCGGCGCCCTCCAGCACCGGTTCACCGTTGACGATCGGCGCGGTGGCGAAGATCACCGTCAGGACGGCCAGGCACACGAACTGCCCGGTGGCGCCGATGAGGAGGAGCGGCCGGCGGCCCACCTTGTCGATGAGGAGGATGGCGACGATGGTCGTCGCGATGTTGGTCACCGATGTGATGACCGTGATCGTGAGGGAGTCCTGCTCGGTGAATCCCACCGCCTGCCACAGCGTCGACGAGTAGTAGAAGATCACGTTGATGCCCGTGAACTGCTGCAGCACCGACAGCCCGATGCCGATCCACACGATGGGGAGCAGGCCGAACCGCGAGCCGCGGAGGATCGAGAACCGGGGCCTGTCGGTCTTGCCTTCGACAGTCTTCAGGATGTCGGTGGAGGTCTTCTCGACGTTGCCGCCGACGTAGCGCGTGAGCACCTCTTTCGCCTTCTTCATCTCACCGCGTGCGATGAGGTAGCGCGGCGATTCCGGGATGGTGAGGGCGAGGATGCCGTAGACCACGGCGGGGACCAGTTCGGACAGGAACATCCAGCGCCACGCCTCGAGCCCGAGCAGCCACGGTTCGGTCGCGCTTCCGGCGCCGGCGACGATGGCCGCATCGGTGAGCAGCGCGACGAAGATGCCGGTGACGATCGCCATCTGCTGCAGCGATCCCAGGCGACCGCGGATCGCGGGAGGCGACACCTCGGCGATGTAGGCGGGTGCGATGACGGATGCCGCGCCGACGCCGAGCCCGCCGATGATCCGCCAGAACGACAGGTCCCAGATCGTGAAGGCGAAGCCGCAGCCCAGCGCGCTCAGGATGAACAGGACGGCCGCGATGATCATGACGCGGATGCGTCCATAGCGGTCGGCGACGCGTCCGGCGAACCACGCACCTATTGCGCAGCCGATCAGCGCCGAGGCGACAGCGAAGCCGAGGAGGAACGGCCCCGCGTCGAACTGCTCGCCGATCGCTCCCACCGCGCCGTTGATGACGGCGGTGTCGAAACCGAAGAGGAAGCCGCCGAGAGCCGCCGTCGCCGCGACGAGGACGACGCGGGCGGTCGGGACGGATACGTTCGTGCCCTGCGGGGTCGAACTCATGGCGAACCTCCTCGTTCGAGCCGCCGCATGAATGGGTCGGCGCCCGTCCGCCCACCCTGGCCCGACCCGCTCGGCCGTGTCAAGGAGCACGCCGCGGCTGGCGCGACTCCCGCGCGACTACAGTGAAGCGCATGCCCGTGACACTCCTCGGTGCCGCCGAGATCCGCGCGCTCGCCGCCGACCTCGATGTCACGCCGACGAAGAAGCTGGGCCAGAACTTCGTCGTCGACGCGAACACGGTGCGCAAGATCGTCCATGTCGCCGAGGTGTCCTCGGGCGACCGCGTGGTCGAAGTCGGCCCGGGGCTCGGCTCGCTCACCCTCGCGATCCTCGAGACCGGGGCATCCGTCACCGCCGTCGAGATCGACCACCGCCTCGCCGAGCGACTGCCCGCCACGGCGGCCGCGCACGGCGTCGCCGACGGAGCGCTGACGGTGGTCGACGCCGACGCGCTGCGGATCACCGAGCTGCCGGGCGACCCGGCGGTGCTCGTCGCGAACCTGCCGTACAACGTGAGCGTGCCGGTGCTGCTGCACTTCCTCGAGACGTTCCCCTCGCTCGAGCGCGGCGTCGTCATGGTGCAGGCGGAGGTGGGGGAGCGGCTGGCAGCTCCTCCGGGGTCGAAGGTGTACGGCGCCCCGAGCGTGAAGGCCGCGTGGTACGGCCCGTGGCGCCTGGCGGGCACCGTGTCGCGGCAGGTGTTCTGGCCCGTCCCGAACGTCGACAGCGTGCTGGTCGGATTCCGCCGCGACCCCGAGCCGCGCGGCGACGAGGCGCTGCGCCGGCGGACATTCCGAATCGTGGATGCCGCGTTCCAGCAGCGGCGCAAGATGCTGCGGCAGGCGCTGGGCGCGGTGCTCGGCGGCACGGCCGCCGAGGCATCCGCGATTCTCGAGCGTGCCGGCGTCGCTCCCACCGCTCGCGGCGAAGAGCTCTCGATCGACGACTTCGTGCGGATCGCGCTCGCGGTCTGATCGCGGACATTCACGCAACGTTCACCGTGTTGCCAGGGCTCGCTCCGATCGCGGGGGTAGCCTTCGGGCATTCCCGGTGGTCGAGGCGAGGATGACGAGACGATGCGCACCGCAGAGTACGCCGCACCCGAGCGGATCCTGCTGCACGTGAGCGACACGCACCTGCGTGCGGGCGCGTCGCGCCTGTTCGACGCGGTCGACGGCGCGCAACGGCTCACTGTCGCCCTCGATGCGGTCGAGGCCAGTGGCCTGCGCCCCGACGCGCTGATCTTCACGGGCGACCTCGCCGATCTCGGTGAGGCGGACGCCTATCGACACCTTCGCGACCTCGTCGAGCCCCTCGCTGAGCGGCTGGATGCGCGGGTGCTGTGGGTCATGGGCAACCACGACGAGCGCGCGGCGTTCCGCGCCGGGCTTCTCGGGGAGCTGCCCAGCACCGGCACGATCGACCGGGTGGACGAGCTCGACGGGCTTCGCGTGATCACGCTCGACTCCACGGTGCCGGGCCACCACCACGGCGAGCTGACCGACGGCCAGCTCGAATGGCTCGCCGATGCGCTCGCGGCGCCCGCGCCGCTGGGCACGATTCTCGCGATGCACCATCCGCCCGTGCCGAGCGTGCTGCCGCTGGCGGCGAGCGTCGAGCTGCTCGATCAATCACGCCTGGCCGACGTGCTGCGCGGCACCGACGTGCGCGCGATCATCGCCGGCCACCTGCACTACTCGACCTTCGCGACCTTCGCCGGGATCCCGGTGTCGGTCGCCTCGTCCACCTGTTATGCGCAGGACCTCACCGTGCCCACAGGGGGCACGCGGCCGCAGGACGGCGCGCAGGCGTTCAACCTCGTGCACGTCTACGACGAGACGATCGTGCACTCCGTCGTTCCGGTGGACGTGCCGCACATCCTCGAGCACATCGACGCGGAACAGGCGCGGGAGCGGCTCCTGGCCGCAGGGGTCCTGCCGCTCAGCGACGCGCCCGCGGACGCCGAGAGCGCGCCGAGGGATGCGCGGACCGAGCCGGTCGCTCTGATCCGCTGACCTGCGCGGCGGGGGCAGCCGGGACGGCCTCGGCCTCCTCTGCGCGCTCCCACGGCGCGCGCACCGGGAACATCCGCTCCAGGGCGGTGCGCATCGCATCGACCCGGATCGCTTCGGGCACTTCGACCTCGCCGCCGTCGTTGAGGCAGAACATGTCGATGTCGGTGCGTTCCGCGAGCCGCTCCATGCGCCTGAGCGACGCCGACAGCGTCGTCTGCACGTAGCGGATGCGAGGCCGGCGCGTGGCCACGGCACGGCCGGTCATCAGGGCGTAGAAGTGGTAGAGGCTGTTGGTGACCGAGATATCGCTCGCGGAGCGGAAACGGGATGCCGCGGTGCGGGCGAAGTCCTCGGGGAACGCCTGCTCCAGCTCGGCCATGACGCTCTTGCGCAGCGGCGCTGCACAGTGCTCGAGATCGCGCACGATCATGCGGCCGAAGCGTTCCTGCAGCAGTGCACGGTTGACCCGCAGGCCGTTGTCGTGCCCGCTGCGGTGCGGCGCCGGCTCGCCGACGCCGATCCGCACCTCGCACTCGACGAACTTCGTCAGCCCGCCGGGGGTGAAGAACAGCTCCGGCTCGACCAGACGCCCGAAGAACATATCGTCGTTGGAGTAGAGGAAGTGCTCGGAAAGGCCCGGGATGCGGTGCAGCTGGGCCTCGACGGCATGCGAGTTGTGCGTGGGCAGCACGGACGGGTCGGCGAAGAACTCCTCGCTGCGGGCGATCGTCACCTTCGGGTGATCGGCGAGCCACGCGGGGGCCGGCGAATCGGTCGCGATGAAGATGCGACGCACCCATGGGGCGTACATGTGGACGCTGCGCAGCGCGTACTTGAGCTCGTCGACGTGCCGATACCGTGCGGGGCCGTCGTCTCCCTCGCCTACGACGTACTCCGCCATCCGCGCGGCGCGCTGACGCTGGAAGTCGGTCGACGAGCCGTCGACCCACGAGAAGACGATGTCGACCTCGTCGGTGAACTCGTGCGGCTGCGGGTCGAACATCCCCGAGATCGTGCGCCAGCTGCGCCCGTAGCGCTGCACGGTCGCAACGGTCAGATCGGCGCGGGGGACGAAGCGGCGTGTGAGTGCGTTGTCGTTCGGCGCCTCGAGGACGTCGTCCTGCTGTCGCCAGAACTCCACCCGCGCTCCCAGCGCCGCCCCGTAGCGCAGCGAGCCGTTCGCGCTCATGCGCGGGCGATAGACGCGCACCGCCGAGGGCTCGGCGCCGGGAAGCGTCGCGGCGCTGACCAGCTCGGGCGGTCGCCGCTTGGCCTTGACGTACAGCGGCTCGCGCTCGCAGAGCGCTCCGAGCGCGGCGAAGGCCGCATCCCGCGCGGCGACATCGACGACGAGGGCCGGGACGGCGCGGTCGTGACGGATCAGCGTCACCTCCACCCCGGCGTGCTCGAGTGCCGAGGCGACCAGCAGCAGATCATCGATGCGAGCCTGCTCCGGCGTCACCGTGTCATGGACGACGTGAAGGATGCCGCGATCGAGCACGACATCACGACGATCGAGCAGTTCGGACCATGGGTCCGGCTGCCTGGGGACTACCGACAGAGCGGGCATCGAAACCTCCTTCGCGACGAGGGGAACCGCCGGCGACGTCCAGGCGTCTGGCGAGAGGCGCAGCGTACCGGTGGTACTCACGGAAAGCCGCGGCGGCGCAGGGGACTGCGCTGGGTCCTACACTAGGCGCTCCATGTGTCGTCGGTGTTTCTTCGCAGGCACTTCCCTGCCAAGGGCGCGCGCCGACGCGCTCCTGCGGGTCGGGCGCGACGCCGCTAGCCTGGACCGGTGACCGACCCGCAGCGCTACCGCTCCCGCGGTGGAGACCTCCACCGGCCCTATACCGCATCCGATGACCGTTACGTCGGCGCCGACTTCCGTCGGGTCGGCACGTCGGGGCTGACCCTGCCGCCCGTCTCGCTCGGGCTGTGGTGGAATTTCGGCGACAACATCCCCTTCGACAACCAGCGCGCGCTGCTGCGCCACGCGTTCGACCGCGGCATCACGCACTTCGATCTCGCGAACAACTACGGGCCGCCCTACGGCAGCGCCGAGACCAACTTCGGCCGCATGATGCGCGAGGACTTCGCGCCCTACCGCGACGAGCTCATCATCTCGTCGAAGGCGGGCTACGACATGTGGGAGGGCCCGTACGGCAACGGCGGGTCGCGCAAGTACGTGATCGCCAGCGCCGAGCAGTCGCTCACGCGTATGAGCGTCGACTACGTCGACATCTTCTACTCGCACCGCGTCGACCCCGACGTCCCGATCGAAGAGACCGTGGGGGCGCTGGACACGCTGGTGCGGCAGGGCAAGGCGCTCTACGTCGGCATCTCGTCGTACAGCGCCGAGCGTACGGCGGTTGCGGCATCCGTCGCCCGCTCGCTCGGCACGCCGCTTGTGATCCACCAGCCGGCGTACTCGATCCTGAACCGCTGGGTCGAGGACGGACTGACCGGCGTGCTGACGCAGGAGGGCATGGGCGCGATCGCGTTCACACCGCTCGCGCAGGGTCTCCTGACCGACAAGTACCTCGGCGGCGGACCGGCCGAGCGCGCCCAGCAGCGCGGATCGCTGCCGAGCGGCACGCTGTCGGAGAAGGGGCTTGCGACGCTTCGCGGCCTCGACGTCATCGCCAGGGATCGCGGTCAGAGCCTGGCGCAGATGGCGATCCAGTGGGTGCTGCGCGACCCGGTCGTCGCCTCGGCGCTCATCGGCGCGTCGCGGCCGGAGCAGCTCGACGAGAACCTCCGCGCGCTCGAGGGCCCCGCGTTCTCGACCGAGGAGCTCGAGCGCATCGACGCACTGTCGGACGGCATCGACGTCGATCTCTGGGCGGAATCGGCGAACCGGTGAGCCAGGCCCTCGCCGCCGAGACGGTCCGGGTGCGGGCCCCGGGCAAGCTCAACCTCTTCTTCGAGGTCGGTGGCGTGCAGCAGGACGGCTACCACGATGTCGCGTCGGCGTACCAGGCGGTCTCGCTCTATGAGGATCTGTGGGCCACGCCCTCCGACGAGTTCACGGTGACGATCTCGGGCACGGTCGACGTCTCTGGCGTGCCCGCCGACGACCGCAACCTCGCGGTGCGGGCGGCACGGCTGCTCGCGCAGCGCATGGGGTACGACGGCGCCGTGCACCTCGACATCGTCAAGCATGTGCCGGTCGCCGGCGGCATGGGCGGCGGATCCGCGGATGCCGCGGCCGCCCTCGTCGCGTGCGACGTGCTGTGGGGTGCCGAACTCGGCACCGTCGAGCTGCACAAGCTCGCCGCGCGGCTGGGCGCCGACGTGCCCTTCTCTCTGATGGGCGGCACGGCGGTCGGCACGGGGCGGGGGGACCAGCTCAGCCCGGCGCTCGCGAAGGGGCGCTTCGACTGGGTCGTCGTACCGTCGGACGCGGGGCTGTCGACCCCCGAGGTGTACGCGCACCTCGACGCTCTCCGCTCGCGGCCCGACATCGCCGCGGTTCCCCGGAGGCCCGACGTGGATCCCGCCGTGCTGCACGCGCTGCGGGCGGGCGATCCGGTGGCACTCGCCGAGCACACGCGCAACGACCTGCAGGTCGCGGCGCTGTCGCTGCGACCCGAGCTTCGCGACGTCCTCGAGCTCGGCGAGGGCGCGGGGGCGCTCGCCGGCATGGTGTCGGGGTCGGGGCCTACGCTGGCATTCCTGGCCGCCGACCCGGAGTCGGCGCTCGAACTTCAGATCACGCTGTCGGCCGCCGGATACGAGGCGCTCCACGTGCACGGGCCGGTCGCCGGCGCGCGCGTGATACCGACCTGACCGGGCGCCGCCGCACCGATACCGCACGAACGAAGGAGACCGACGCCATGGGCACGCCCGAGACGACCGCTGCGAAGACCGTCCTGACCTCGGCGAGCGACGCCGAGCGTGCCGCCTTCCGCGCCGGGCCGGTCGACGACCAGTCGCGTGAGCGGCTGGCGTCGGGGGGCCTGGACTATCGCCGGGTGGATGTCGACGGCGACGCGTTCGGGTCGTGGCTGCAGGTCGTCGCCCGCGGCTTCCAGGACGGCGAGCGCAGCGCGGAGCAGGTCGCCGCAGCGCAGGAGCGCAGCGGCTACCGTCGAGTGACCGGCGTCTACGATCCGGTCTCACCGGTGCCCGAGGCGCCGGTCGCGACGATCGCGTCATGGCTCGGAGAGCTGACGGTGCCCGGGGGCGCGGCGATCCCCTCGTGCGCGATCTCGGCAGTCACGGTCTCGCCCACGCACCGGCGCCGCGGCATCGCGCGCGCGATGCTCGAGGGCGAGCTGCGCGCCGCCGGCGCGGCGGGCATCCCGATGGCCATGCTG
>NZ_RRYE01000008.1 GCF_004010105.1 Microbacterium sp. CPCC 204701 | reverse complement strand
CGACCACGCCGTGCTGCTCGAGGCGCCGAGCGAAGTGCGCAGACGGCGCGGTGACGGCGGATGCCCCGGCCGCGAGTCCGCGCAGGTACGCCCAGCCGTCCGAACCCGCCGCCGAGGCCCCGAGCGCGCGCCGCTGCCAGGCGTTCAGCGCACGGAGCACGAGCTTCGGGAACGGCGCCGTCGCCTCGATGCCCACATCGACGCGGTTGTGCATGGTGTGCACGACCGGCAGCCCGTGGCGCGCCGCGAAGCGGTGGCCGATGAAGGCGCCCCAGAAGTCGGCCTGCACGTGCACGACGTCGACCGGCGGACGTGCGCTCAGCGCGGCATCCACCCACCGGTCGGTGCGCCGGCCCGGCCACGACATCGAGTACTCGCGATCGGGAGTGATCGGGATCGACGGGATGTCGGCATACGCGTCGTCGGCAGCGATCGACCGGCCGCGGAACCCGTGCACGGCCGGAGCCACCATGGTCACGGTGTGGCCGGCCCTCTCGAGGAGCCGTCGCTGCAGTCGCATCGAGACCTGCGCCCCGCCGAGCGTCTCGGCGTGCTGGTCGCCGAACATCACGACGTGCATCGGCGCTACTCGGGCAGCGGCTCGTCGCGGTACAGCGCCTCGAAGGTGTCGAGCGTGCGGCGCATATCGTGGACCTTCACGCCCTCCAGCGACGCCCTCTGCATACGCAGGCGCTCTTCGGGCGACTGGGTCAGCACGGTGGTGAGCTTCGCCGTGAGGTCGTCGACGTCGCCTGGCCGGAACAGGTAGCCGTTCTCACCGTCGTGCACGAGGTGCGGCAGCGCCACGGCGTCGGCGGCCACGATCGGCAGTCCCGAGGCCATCGCCTCCATCGTGGCGATCGACTGCAGCTCTGCGATCGAGGCGATCACGAACAGGCTCGCGTGCGTGAGATAGCCGCGAAGCTCTTCGTCGGTGGTATGGCCGTGGAAGAACACGCGGTCCGAGAGTCCCAGCTCCGCGGTCAGCTGCTCGAGATTGCGGCGCTGGTCGCCGTTGCCGACGACGTCGAAGCGCACGTCGAGCGCCGGGTCGAGCTGGGCTATGGCGCGCATGATCACGTCGATCTGCTTCTCGGTCGTCAGCCGGCCGACGAAGACCAGGCGATGCGCGTCGCGCGGCGTGAGGTCTGCGGTGTAGTTGCCCGCGTCGATGCCGCAGCTGATCGGGATGACGCCCGCGATGTCGATCGTCGACTCCAGGAAGTCGGCGGCCCGACGCGTCGGGGTGGTGACCGCCCGGGTCAGGTCGAACGTGCGCTTCGCGTCGGCCCACGCGATCTTCACCGCCACCTTGTTGAGCGAGTCGGGCAGCGTGGTGAAGTCGAGGATGTTCTCGGCCATCACGTGGTTGGTCGCGACGATCGGGATGCCGCGCTTGCGCGCCTCACGAGCCAGGCCCCGCCCGATCACGATGTGGGACTGGATGTGGACGACGTCGGGCTTCACCTCGTCGAGCACGCGGCGCGCGTAATGCTTCGACATCCACGGCAGAACGAAGGTGAGCCAGTCGTGCGGGTACCAGCGCCACGACGGCAGTCGGTGCATCGTCATCGGCTGGCCCTCGATCGTCTCGGCGAAGGTGCCGTGGTTGCGGTGGCCGGCGCTCGGGGCCATGACGTGGATGTCGTGGCCGCGCGCGACGAGGCCGGCGGCAAGACGCTCGGCGAAGCGCGCGGCGCCGTTGACGTGGGGGAGGAAGGTGTCGGCACCGATGAGAATCGTGAGCGGACGCGGGTTCGCGGCGTCGGTGTCGTCGGGCGTCGCAGGATCGGTCACGGGATGGGGGCCTGTCTGTGCGGCGGGCGAGCGTCGGTCGGGGTGGATGACGCGAATCCACTGTACCCGAGGGGGTTCCCCGGCCCGGGGAACGCACACGGGTGCGGCACGTACTCTTGGAGGCATGCCCCGACTCCAGGCCGACGCGGATCCGAACCTCTGGGTGCCGGTGACGGAGTCACTCGGCTTCCGAGGACGCCGACATCGCAAGGCGGCGATCCGGATGCTGCTGTCACAGGCCGGGGCCGCGCTCGGCGACCCGAATGCCTCGGCGATCGGCCGGGGCGCGTCGACAGGCTCAGCGACCGGGGCCGGCTCAGCGTCCGGAAGGCGCGGCGGCGGAGTCGCGGCGTGGGCGATGAGCCAGGCGGCGCCGTTTCTGATGCGCAAGGCCGCGGGCCGCGTGCTGGTGTGGGTGTTCAAGTCCGATCCCGAGCTCGTCGTGGTGATGGCGCAGATCCAGCAGGCGACGAACGACCTCCGTGCGGCCCGCGCGATGATGCCGATGGAGTACGACGACACCGAGTCGTTCCGCAACCCGCACCTCGGGGTGGGCGAGAAGCTCGAGATGGCGCTTCCGCCCGACCCGCGCACTCCCCCGTTCGCCACGTACACATGGGACACCGGCACCCACTTCGTGACGGTGACCGCGGTCTGCTCCGACCGCGAGCGCTTCGGCACCGTGATCGGCGCCGTCGACGACCTCGCGCGGACGCTGCGGGTCGTCGACGACCTGGCTGTCGGCGAGTCGCCCGACGTGCTGCGCATCGAGCCTCGCAACTGAGGCAGCACCGCATGACCGCGTCGAGGCATCCGGCCGACCACCGTCACCTGCGGATCGGCGTGCAGCTCGCGCCGCAGCACGCACCCTATCCGGCCTTCCGCGACGCGGTGCTGCGCGCGGAGGACCTCGGCGTCGACGCGATCTTCAACTGGGATCACTTCTTCCCGATCACCGAACCCCTCGAGGCCGAGCACCACGAGGCGTGGACCGTGCTCGCTGCGATGGCCGAGCAGACCGAGCGGGTGGAGTTCGGACCGCTCGTCAACTGCAGCCCCTATCGCAACGCCGACCTGCAGGCCGACATGGCTCGCACGATCGACCACATCAGCGCCGGTGCGACCGGCTCCGGCCGGTTCATCTTCGGCACTGGCTCGGGCTGGGCGCAGCGCGACTTCGACGAGTACGGCTTCGGGTTCGGCACGGTGGGCTCGCGGCTCGACACGCTCGCCGCAGACCTGCCCCGGATCCGTGCGCGCTGGGACCGCCTGAACCCGGCGCCTACCCGCCGCATCCCGGTGCTCATCGGCGGGCAGGGCGAGCGCAAGACGCTGCAGCTGGTGGCGCAGCACGCCGACATCTGGCACACCTTCACACCGCTCGACGACCTGCCCGGCAAGATCGGCGTCCTGCACGAGTGGTGCGACCGCGAGGGCCGCGACCCTGCCGACATCGAGCTGTCGACCGGTTTCACCGTGCGCGGGTTCGGTCCGCTCCTCGAGGCAGGCGCGCCCGACCGCCTCTACGAGCTCGGCTTCCGGCTGATCGTGCCGGCGATCGACGGCCCGGACTACGACCTCGCGCCGCTGAAGCCCTTGCTGGAGTGGCGAGACCGCATCAACGGCGGGTGATGCCGATCGGCGCTACGGTGGGGCCGAACAGCCACCACCGCACCGCCGTCAGGGAGGCCTCGCATGGGCACCGTCATTGGAGACATCCTTCCCCTCGCCCTCGGCGTGGCGATCAGCCCGATCCCGATCATCGCCGCGATCCTGATGCTGCTCTCGCCGAAGGCGCGCGTCACGAGCGTCGGCTTCCTGCTGGGCTGGATCGTCGGCATCGTGGTCGCCGTCACGGTGTTCACGCTGCTGTCGTCGGTGCTGCCGGGCGGCGACGCGGATGACTCGAACCCGGTCAAGGGCGTCATCCGGCTCGCGCTCGGCCTGCTGCTCCTGCTGCTCGCGCTGCGGCAGTGGCGCGGCCGGCCGAAGGCGGGCGAAGAGCCGGCGCTGCCGAAGTGGATGCAGGCGATCGACCAGGTCACCTTCGCCAAGGCGCTCGGCCTCGGACTCCTTCTGTCGGCGGTCAATCCCAAGAACCTGCTGCTCGCGGCCGCCGCCGGCACCGACATCGGATCGGCCGGGCTCGACACCGGCTCGGTCGTGCTCGCGATCGCGGTGTTCACGCTGATTGCGGCGTCCACGATCCTCATTCCGGTCGTCGGCTACCTCGTCGCCGCCGAGAGGCTGAAAGCGCCGCTCGCCTCGCTGCGAGGCTGGCTCGCGAAGGAGAACGCCGTCATCATGGCCGTGCTGCTGCTCGTCATCGGCGTGAACCTCATCGGCAGGGGGATCGGCGCCTTCTGACCTGCAGCGCCCGACTACGGTGGAACGTGTGACCTCCGCTGCACGCCGACCCGAGCACGACATGGTGTTGCTTCCGGGCGGAGTGTTCCGCATGGGGTCCGAGGACTTCTACCCCGACGAGCGCCCCGTGCACGAGCGCGAAGTGGGTGCGTTCTGGATCGACCGCTGCGAGGTCACGAACGAGCAGTACGCCGCGTTCGTCGACGACACCCGGTACGTGACGGTCGCCGAGCGCGCGCTCGATCCGGCCGCGTTCCCCGGTGCCGATCCCGCCGATCTGGTGCCGGGGGCGATGGTCTTCACTCCGACCGCCGGCCCGACCGATCTGCAGGACTGGCGCAACTGGTGGCGCTGGCAGCCGGGCGCGTACTGGCGCCGGCCGTTCGGCCCCGACTCGTCGATCGACGAGCGGATGCGGCATCCGGTCGTCCACATCGCGTTCGAGGATGCCGTCGCCTACGCCGACTGGGCAGGCCTGCGTCTTCCGACCGAGGCCGAGCACGAGTACGCGGCGCGCGGCGGTCTCGACGGCAAGCCGTTCGCCTGGGGCGACGAGCCCTACCCCGACGGCGTCCCGCAGGCGAACTCGTGGCTCGGGCGCTTTCCCTACGACAACCAGGGGGTCGGAGATGCCGCGCCGGTGGCCTCGTACGCCGCCAACGGCTTCGGGCTGTACGACATGACCGGCAACGTGTGGGAGTGGACCACCGACTATTACACCCCGCGACACCTGCGCCTCTCCGACAAGCCGGTCGATGCGGGCAAGCGCGAGAACCTTCTCGCCGCCGCGAGCGCCCAGGAGGGATTCCCCGCCATCCCGCGCCGCGTGCTGAAGGGCGGGTCGCACCTGTGCTCGCCGGACTACTGCCTGCGGTTCCGTCCGGCCGCGCGCTCGCCGCAGGCCGAAGACACCGGGATGTCGCATATCGGTTTCCGCTGCGTGCGCGACGTCTGACCCCCCGGTTTCACGCGCACTGCGCTATGTGCGGGAGTCGGGGGCGCGGCAGACTGACCCCGTGGACCTGCTTCTCAGCGCCAACCTGTCCTGGGGCGTCGCCGTGCTCGTGCACCTCGTCATCGTCGTCGTGGCGCTCATCTACCTCCCTCGCGGCCGCAAGCCGACGGCGGCGATGGCGTGGCTGCTGCTGATCGCGATCCTCCCGGGGATCGGCATCATCCTCTACCTCGTCATCGGGAACTTCCGCCTGCCGCCGCGGCGACGGGGCGAACAGGCCCGGATCGACGCGATGATCCGCCGCAACGTCGCCGACAAGCAGCTCGGGAAGAGCGACGCGGACTGGCCGCGGTGGTTCGAGCGGGTGGTGCAGCAGAACGAGACGCTCACCGCGCTGCCGGCATCGTGGGGCAACGAGGCGGAGCTGTACGACGACTACCAGGCGTCGATCGACGCGATGGCGGCCGAGATCGAGACCGCGCAGCGTTTCGTGCACGTGGAGTTCTTCATCGTCGCGTGGGATGACACGACCCGCGGCTTCTTCGCCGCGATGGAGCGGGCCGTCGCCCGGGGCGTCACCGTGCGCCTGCTCGCCGACCACTTCTCGACGAAACGCCTCCCCAACGCCACGCAGACCCTGGCCGAGCTCGACCGCATCGGCGTGACGTGGGCGTGGATGCTCCCGGTCATGCCGTTCCAGGGCAAGTACCAGCGCCCCGACCTGCGCAACCACCGCAAGATCGTCGTGGCCGACGGCCGCGTCGGGTTCATGGGCTCGCAGAACCTCATCGACCGCAGCTACGACTCCCCGAAGACAATCAAGCGCGGTCTCAAGTGGCAGGAGCTCATGACGCGGCTGACCGGCCCGGTCGTCGCCGAGGTCAACACCGTCTTCCTGTCGGACTGGCTCATCGAGACCGGCGAAGACCTGTCGCCGACCGAGCACCTGCCCGCGACCGAGATCGCGCAGTCGACCGCAGCGGATGCCCTGATGTCCCAGGTGGTGCCGAGCGGCCCGGGCTACGAGACCGAGAACAACCTACGGCTGTTCCTCTCGCTCATCTACGGTGCGACCGAGAAGGTCATCCTGACGAGCCCGTACTTCGTGCCCGACGAGGCGATGGTGTATGCCATCACGAGCGCGTGCCAGCGCGGCGTCGAGGTGCAGCTGTTCGTGTCCGAGATCGGCGACCAGTTCATGGTGTGGCACGCGCAGCGGTCGTACTACGGCGTGCTGCTCGAGGCCGGAGTGCGCATCTTCCTCTACCCGGCGCCGTTCATCCTGCATTCGAAGCACTTCTCGATCGACGACGACATCGCCGTGATCGGATCGAGCAACATGGACATCCGCTCGTTCAGCCTCAACAGCGAGGTCTCGCTGCTGGTACGCGGGGAGTCCTTCGTCTCCGCGATGCGCGAGGTCGAGCAGGGCTACCGCGATGCGGGCCGCGAGCTCACCCTGGAGGAATGGCGCCGCGAGCCCAAGAAGGCCACGTTCCTCGACGGCGTGATGCGGCTCACCTCGGCGCTCAACTGAGATCGGTCGCTCTCGGAAGGTCGACCCAGCCGTCCTCGCGGTCCGTGGCTGCCGGTCGCGCCGGCTCCGGGCGGTCCGCAGTCAAACCTTCTGATTTGTCGCGGATCAGCGAAAGGGTGGCCGAACCGGCCAGCACGCCGGCGAGGCGGCCCGAACGCGGGGGGGCATCGGTGGGCGCCATTCCCTCATGATCGCGGCATCCGGCACCACGCCACGCCGAGGTGGGACGCCCGTCGGCATTCTTCACCCCATTTCACGCGGATCGGGGGATGCCCCGCGCCGAGGTGAGGGCTAGGTTCATACCAGCGGCGGGCGCTGGGCCCGTCCCAACGATTGGCGCCACGCACCATGGGCTTTTGGGATTTCCTCCTCTGGATCTTCTGGGTTTTCGTCTTCGTCGCGTACCTGATGGTCGTGTTCTCGATCATCGCCGACATCTTCCGCGACCGCGCGCTGAACGGCTGGCTCAAGGCCGTCTGGATCCTGTTCCTGATTTTCGTACCGTTCCTGACCGCGCTCATCTACCTCATCGCCCGAGGCTCCGGCATGCAGCGGCGATCGCTCGCCCAGGCACAGGCGATCCAGTCGGCCCAAGCCGAGTACATCCGACAGGCGGCCGGCTCCGCGCCGAGTCCCGCCGACGATATCGCGCGGGCCAAGTCGCTCCTGGACGCCGGCACGGTCACGCAGGCCGAATTCGACGCACTCAAGGCCAAGGCGCTGTCGGCCTAGCCGGCGCCCGAGAGGAGAAGACATGACGACCTTCGACTACGGTCCGATCGAGTTCTATGCGATCGGCTTCGACGGCGACCGGCCCGGACCCGATGTGCTCGCGGCGGTGGACGACCTCGTGGCGTCGGGCACGGTGAACCTGCTGGACCTGGTTTTCGCGCGGCGTTCGCCCGAGGGAGAGCTCGAGATTCTCGAGCTCTCCGACACGATCGACGACGGCGGCGCTCCGGCACTCGACCTCGCCGGCCTCGCCGGCGAGGAAGACATCGAGGTCCTCGCGGAAGGCCTCGAGCCGGGTTCGTCCGCGGCGATCCTCGTGGTCGAGCTGCTGTGGGCGAAGTCGTTCGCGGCCGCGCTCTACGACGCCGGCGGGACGGTCATCGCCCGCCACGGCATCCCCGCACCGATCGTGAACGCGTTTCTCACAGAGAACGCCGGCTGAAGGAGGCAGACATGCTCCGCAGACTAGGACGACCCGGCCTCATCGGAATGGCGGCGCGCACGGCCGTCGTCGCCGGGACGGCGACCGCCGTCTCAGGCGGCGTCGCGCGTCATCAGCAGCAGAAGGCCTACCAGCAGCAGGAGGTGCAGGCCGCCGAGGCCCAGCAGCAGCAGGCGGCCATGGAGGCGGCCGCCGCCCAGGCGGTCGCGGCGCAGATGCCTCAGCAGGCGCCCTCGGCGCCCGCCTCAGGCCCGGGCGATGAGCTCATGGCGCAGCTCAGCCAGCTCGGACAGCTGCACGCACAGGGCATACTCTCCGACGACGAGTTCGCCGCCGCGAAGGCCAAGCTGCTCGCCTGACGACTCCGACGCCGAGAGGGCCGCACCATCGGGACGTCGTGCGGCCTTCCGGGTCAGCCTCCGGGACGGTCGTCGCCGCCGTTGCCGAGGTCTTCCCATCCCTCGACGTCGGCCTCGTGGCGGGGCTCGCCTGTGCCGCCGCCCACTCCACGGGATCCGCCGGTGTCGGGCGAGGCCGGTGCCGCGGCGAGCGCGTCGATCTTGGTCATCAACGTCCGCATCTGCGCCCGGGTGGCCGGCTCGTGCGCCTCACTGCCGCCGGCGGCGCGCTCGAGAACCCACGACGCCAGTGACGCCGTGATGATGCCGGCGAGTGCGACGCCGCCGAACATCAGCGCGGCCGCGACCGCTCGTCCGGCATCCGTCACGGGCACGTAGTCGCCGTAGCCCGTCGTCGTGACGGTCACGCACGCCCACCACAGCGCGATTCCGAACGACGTGATGCCGGCGCCGGGCGCATGGCGCTCGACCTCGAGCTCGGCGAGCGAGGCGATGTAGATCAGGATCACCGCCGCGCCGATGCTGTACACCATGATCCGTACGCGCAGCCGATCGCCTGCGGTGGATCGCACCCCCGGCAGCATGGTCAGGAAGCCGAGGAGGCGCACGAGGCGGAGCACCGGCATCAGTGCGAAGGCGAGATCCTGCAGGTGCGTGCGGAACCACACCATCCTGTGCTCGGCCATGAGCAGTCGCACGAAGTAGTCGACGATGAACATGGCCCACGTGACGAGCACGACGATCGATGCGACGGCATGCGCAGGGCCGGCGGGATCGGCGATCACCCGCCACGAGTACACGATGAGATACACGAGACTCGCGATCATGAGCGGGATCTCGGTGCGCCTGCGCCACGTCGCCTCGTTCACACGCGCATCCTCCCGCACCCGAGGGAGCGCACCGTCGAGCCGCGCCGGTTCACCAGGGGGGCGCCTTCGCGCGCGGGGTCGCTGAGCGGTCACCCGACAGCCATCGCACCCACAGCGCGTGCGGATCGCCCTCGAGCACCAGGGCGCGCACCGACAGGGTGAGCGGGATCGAGAGGATGGCGCCCAGCGGGCCGATGACGAAGGTCCAGAAGATGACGGCGAAGAAGCTCAGCGTGAGGCTGAGATCAACCGCGTCGCTGACGAACTTGGGCTGCACGAGCACCTGCAGCACCACGTTCACGACCGAGTAGATCGCGATCACGGCAAGCAGCATCGGCCAGCCGCCGACGACGAAGCCGAGCACCGCCGGCGGTACGAGACCCAGCACGAACCCGATGTTGGGCACGAAGTTCGTCACGAACGCGAGGACCGCCCACACCACGGGCGCGGGAACGCCGAGGGCCCACAGCGCGAGCCCGTCGATGATCGCCACGACGGCACCGAACGAGGCGTTGACGATGTAGTACCGACGGATGCCGCTGTTCAGGCGACCAATGCGCGCCAGCACCGGACGGTGCCCGTCGCCGAACACGCGTCCGGCATCGCGGTAGCGCGCCGCGTCGGCGGCCAGGAAGATGATGTACGCGAACACGAAGAAGAGCGCCGTCGCGACGCCGATCGCGGTGCCGCCGAGACTCGACGCCAGTTCGAGGAGCGTCTGCGGGTCGAGGACGGCGGCCGCGGCATCCGACGCCTCCTCGTCGAGGCCGACGGACTGCAGCCACGCGATCAGATCGTCGACGCTCCCGCGGAGCTCGTCGGCGAACTGCCCGACGAGCTGCGCGAATTGCGTGCCGGCGACCCACAGCAGAACGCCCATGACGACCAGCACGAGGTAGCCGACGACGATGACCGCGGTCGTGCCCGCCCAGCGCGGCCACCCGCGCCGCTCGAGCGGCCGGCGCACCGGCTCGCAGATGACCACGAGGACGATCGCGAGCGCCAGCGGACCGAAGATGTCGCGGGCGAAGAAGATCCCGGCCAGCACGACCACCCCGGCAGCGAGCCCCAGGAGCACGCGCAGGCTCGGCGACAGCATGGGGGGCGCGGGGGTCGGGTCGGCGCGCTTCACGAGTTCAGGGTAGGGGTCGCGGCGAGCGCGGCGACGAGGGCGCGCTGGGCATCCCCTCCTGTCAGCCCTCGGCCGGGAGGACCTGCGACCAGGGACACGTGGCGCTCCTGCCGGGAGAAGGCGGCGACGGATGCCTCGTACTCCTCGACGCAGTGCCGTTTGTATGCAAGTTCGGCAGGAACCACCTCGGCGACCGCGACGAGTCCCTCCCGACCGCGCACGGCTTCGACGAGTCTTCGGCAACCTGTACCACCTCAGTGCCGGAGAGAGCCCGAGCACCCCGATCATCCGAAGGCGGAGGAGTTCCCGCCGGTGCGAGGTCCTGCCGCGGAGGCCAGGTCTCGCCACGGACGCCAGTCCGGAGGCAGCTGTGCTGCCGAGACGAACTATTCGCGCGGGGGCGGGTGGAGCGCGAGCCACTCGTCAGCCGCGCGCTTGGGCGCCTTGCGCAGCCACGCGTCCGTGATCACCTCGCGCAGGTGGTCCACCTCGATCGCGTCGAGGCGCCCCAGCACGGCCGGGTAGCCGTCGAAGTGCGGGATGGTGAAGAAGACGTCGGGGTGGGTCTCGATGAGGGCCTCCTTCGTCTGAACCCCGTTCGTGCGCACGCCGATCACCTCACCGGCCGGCCACTCGCGGCCGAGGGCGGCCAGCTGCTGAAGGTCGCGGCCGCTCGGACCGCGCTGCCACACGAACGCTCCCGACGGCATCCGCCAGGACGCGCCACCGCGATGCCCGTCGGGGCGCTCGATCACGCCCGGAAAGCCCAGCGCGATCGCGCGCACGTCGTCGAGAGTCGTCGCCACGGACCCATCATGCGCCGGAACGGGTCCGCGGACGAGGGATCAGAGCCAGCCGCTCGACATCCAGGCGCTCGGCCGGCGGAGCGGGTGGCGCTCCACGCCGCCGCGCCACCGCAGGACTGACTCGGCGCTCGAGCTGCCGATGCCGGCTGGTTGTCCGTCGTGGCACCCGTCGCAGGGGCACTGGCACTACCGTGGTGGCGATGTGTGAATCCTCGCGGGCTTCCGACAGCGCCACCGACCCGGGCGACGCCACGGCCGACGGGTTCCCGGCAGCGGCAGGTCCTGCCTCGACACGCGACCGAGGAGAAGAGATGCAAGCATGGACGACGTTCGGCGATGGCATCGCGGCACTTCGTGCGGTCACCGTGGAACTTCCCACACCGGGCCCCGCCGAGGTGCTGGTGAGAGTCCGTGCGCTGTCTCTGAACTTTCGGGACCTCTTGGTCATCGAAGGCGTTTCGGGATGGCGGCCGTCGGCCCCCGTCATCCCGATCTCGGACGCGGTCGGAGAGGTCGTCGCGACCGGTGATCGTGTATCCCGGTTCGCCGTCGGCGACCGCGTGTTGGCGGCGTTCCTCCCACGCTGGCGAGACGGACAGCTGACAGCAGAGGTCTACACGATGCCGGTGGGCGGGCCGGTGAACCGCGGGATGCTCGCCGAATACGTCGTGGTGGACGAGGAAGAGGCCGTGCACGCGCCTGTCCGTCTTGACGACGTCAGGGCGGCGACGCTGCCGGTCGCCGGCGTGACAGCCTGGCACGCGCTCAGTCGCACTGCTCCTCGAACGGGTGAGACGGTGCTTGTCCACGGGACGGGTGGAGTCGCGCTCTACGCCGCCCAGATCGCCGTCGCTCTCGGCGCTCGGGTGATCGTCACCTCGAGCAGCGACGTCAAGCTGCAGCGCGTGCGCGATCTCGGCGTGTCCGCGACGATCAACTACCGGACCGATGACGTCGCCGCGCGGGTGCGGCAGCTCACCGACGGGGCCGGTGCCGACGTGGTCGTCGAGACGATCGGCGGCTCGAATCTCGACGTCTCGCTGGAGGCACTCCGGATCGGGGGGCGGATCGCGTTCATCGGTCTGATCGCGGGTGTGAAGGCCGAAATCAGCACTTACCTGCTGGTCACCAAGAACGCCACGATTCACGGCATCGAGACCGGCTCGCGCGCGATGCTCGAGGAACTGGTCTCCTTCGTCGACGAGCAGGGTCTCGAGCCCGTGATCGACTCCACCTACAGCTGGAACGACGTCCCAGAAGCGCTCGCTCACCTCAAGTCAGGCAGTCACTTCGGAAAGGTCACCGTCGCGCTCGCTTCATCATCGGACGGAGCCGGACCTGCCTGAATGAGTCGACGACCTGCGCATGACTCGATCGATCCTCAACGCTTCAGGGCAGGTCACCCGGAGCGCCGGATGTCGCGTTCGCGTCCTGCAGCACGTCTGCGAGGAGCGTGAGCTGCCTGTCAGCATCCTCACCCCGCGGCCACAGCACGGCGATCGTCGAGATGCCGAGAGCTGCGTACCTGTCGATCGCGTCCTCGAACGCAGTCCGGGAGGCCAGCGGTCGCTCAGACCCGTAGCCGAGCACAGCCAGCCGCGGCAGGCTCGAGGGGTCACGACCGATGCCCTCGCACACCCGGTCGAGCAGCAGCGACTGCCTGGCGATCTCGGCGTGCGCCGTGGCGGCCGCGACCCGGGGATCCTGGGCCACATCCTGGGTGATCCACAGGTCGGCGAACTGGGCGGCGACCCGCATTCCCTTGGTTCCCGTAGCCGCCACAGCGATCGCCGGCGCGTGCGCCGGCGAACCCCCGAGTCGGGTGTCGACCACCGTCGTCCAGCGCCCCGACACGTTCGATCGTTCACGCCGCAGCAGCTCGCGCAACTGCCCCGTCCATTCCTCGAATCGGGCCATGCGGTCCGCGCGGCCGATCGGGGTGCCGCCGAGTGCGTCAGAGTCAGCGCCGGATCCGCCCGCTCCGACGCCCACGACGAGACGCCCTTGGGCGACATCCTGCACCGTCAGCATCGCCTTGGCTGTCAGCGCGGGGTGCCGAAAGTTCGGCGTGGTCACCATCGTCCCGATGCCGACGGTCGAGGTGGAGGCTGCGACCGCGGCGAGGAAGGTCGTCGCCTCATGCCACCGCTCGTGCCGGGGGTGCAGGTTGAGATGGTCGTAGACCCACCCCCGGACAATGCCGATCTGCTCGGCAGCCCTCCACTCGCCGGCGACATCTCGCCATCGGCGATCCGGCCACATGACCGCATCAATCTGCACGGCACTCCTCTCAGCGAGCAACGGCTGCTGCACCGTTCCACGACGCGGGAGAACGGCAGGCAGGGGGCGCAGCGTGACTCCCTGCGCCCGAGCCTAGACAGCAACGCGGTAGAGAACCGCGAACCGGGACCGATTGGCGGCGATCTCAGGATGAGGGCATCGGGTCAGCGCGGAACACCGCGTTCAGGGCGCGGACAACGGGCCAGGCGCCCGACTGGCTCGTGCTCAGCACGACGGCGTCGACTCGTGCTTCGGGGTAGGAGACTACTATTCCGCTCGCTCCGAAATTGACGCCTTCCTTCCAGAGCGAGCCCGGCCCGAACTCCAAGCCGAATCCATACTGCACCCGATCGTCGTGGCGGACCTGGGGCGTGAACCATGCCGCGGTGGACCGGGCCGAAAGCAGTCCACCGCCGCGCATTCCGCGGAGAAAGCGCAGCAGGTCCGCCGCCGTCGAGTGAGCTCCGCCGTCAGGTGAGCCGATGGGCGGGTAGGAGTAGATGTTCTGCTGCCACCGCCCGCCGACCATCTCTCCCCCCTCGGCTACTCGCGGCTCCGCATCGCGTCGATCGAAGAAGCCGGAATCGGTCATTCCGAGCGGCGCAAAGACCTCCTCGCCGACGAACTCACGATAGGAACGGCCGGAGACCGACTCGATCGCCAGCCCTACGAGCACGTATCCGACATTGCAGTAGCGGCACTGCCGGCCGGGCGCGGCCAGCGGTTGCTTGTGGGCGAAGTTCTTGAGGAAGTGCCGCGTCTCGGTGATGGCATAGTTGGGCGCGTCGACGAACAGATCCTCATAGTGCTCACCCGCCTCCTCGTCGGCGTCGTCGGCGATGCCGCTGGTGTGGGTCAGGAGGTGGCGCAGGGTCACGTCGCGCGAGATGGTCGTCCCCGCAAGATCGACGTGATCGTGGATGGAGTCATCGAGCGACAGCTTCCCCCGGTCTACCAGCACGAACGTCGCAGCGCTCGTGAACAGCTTCGTGATCGACGCGGTGTCGAATCGCGTGTCGGACGCCATCGGAACCCGCCATCTGCGGGAGGCGAGCCCGTTCGCAACGTCGAGGAGTCGATTCGCCTCCCAGGTTTCTGCCACGGCCACGCCGTGAAAGTCGCTGGAGGTCGCCGCCGCATGAATGGGCTCGAGGGACGAGTGCATGCATGCGAGCATAGACATCCGTCGAACCGCCGAGCTCGCACGACAATGGCTGCGGACGGAGGAATCAAGTGGAGCACCACATGCGGGGTGACGACTGCGTGCCGAGGCATCCCCGGGCGCGTGAGCCGGTCGCGCGGCCGCGTCTCGGATCAGGACGCGATCCATCCCCGGACGCGATGGACGAGGGCGGACTTCGGGTAGGTTCCGCTCGGCGGGCCGACCTCGAACAGGTCGATCATGAGGAACAGCGGATAGTCCGGCGCCTGCGGGATGCGCCGAACGACCACACCGTCGCACCCGATGACGGTCTCACCCCCACCCCAGATGACGGTCCACGTGTGCGGCCGCGAAGCGTCGAGCGGGATCGTCACCTCGGCCATGTCCGTGGTCAGCCGGCGATCGTGGTGGGCCTTCACGCCCGTACGCGCGCGGGTTGTCGCACCGATCGCGTCGGCGTCGATCTCGAACACGCAGATCTCGCCGGAGTCCGCCTCGGACAGGTGCTCGGTGCCGACGAGCCACGCAGCGAGCATGGCACCCGCGTCGCGGGTGGCCGACACGGTGATCTCGGCGCGGCCGCTCGACGGCGCGAAGCAAAGCTGAAGCGGGGTCTCGGTGCGGACGACCAGGCCGTCGTCGCGGTGACGATGGGTACCTCGGGCCGACCCGAGCGGCCCGGCGTAGGCGCCCGTCTGCAGGTTCGAGACCCGCAGCGGAGCGTCCTCGGGCCGCCAGTCCGGCTGGTCTTCGTCGATCCGCAGCTCGAGGCCCCCGGCCACGTGCCCGTATCGGGCCGCGGCGCGGTCGGGCGTGGTCCAGTGCGGCAGATAGGCCGCCACCCACCAGCGGTGGGTCAGCCCGCCCGAGAAGTCCTCGTCCAGCTCCGGAGCCCGGTCCGGCGATGGGGGGAGCTTCTCGGGCGGGCCCATGAGCCCATGGTCTCATGGTGCTCAGCCGCGGGGGGACGGCCGAGCGAAGGTGGTGAGGCGGCCCCCAGAGCCGCCTCACCACCGGCTCAGTACGCGCTGCCGGCGGCGACCGCGAGGGCCATGCCGCGTCGGCGGAGGGCTCTGCCGTCGTCCTCGATGCGGCGAAGAACGGAAGCGCTGGACATGCGGGGCCTTTGGATCGGGTGGAGCATGACCCGTCCCGTGACGAGCCATCGACCGGAGGCTCGATTCGAGGCGTGCACGCGCACGCGCCAGCCAGTCGGGTACCGCGGGGCTTCGGGGGCTCCGCGACCTGGCGAGGACGATCTCGCGTTCTCGGGTCGGGCCTGCACGGGCGAACCGCAGGCTGCGTCAGATGTCCGTGGACCTGCCGCTGGGTTCCTCTCGACCCAGTGACCGTCGTGGAGCACCACGACCGCACATGCCGAAGCCCGCGAAGCCGGATGACGCCTCCCGCGCGGTTCCCCGCGCATCGGCGCCACGGTCGCGACGCCGTCTCCTTTCTAGCTCTTGTGTCTGCGAGACCTGCGAAACTTCACCCCTCACTTCACCCCTTCCTTCACCCCAGGAGCCGGGTGCATCCTGACGGACGGGTTCGGCGCGCGACAGCATCGCGGTGAACGCGAGCGCGGCGACGAACGCAGCGTCTGCAGCGCCGCGAACGCCGCCGGCTCCAGGAGCGCTCGCGCCGGCAGCCGCAGCCTGCGCTCAGCCGAAGTCCGACAGCAGGTGCCGGGCGTCTGCGGCGGCGACCGCCTCCTCGCGGCCAGCGACGCCGAGCTTGCGGTAGACACTCTTCACCTGCGTCTTGATGGTGTTCGGCGAGACCCCGAGGTCGGTAGCGATGGCGGTCAGCGGCCGGCCCGAGCCGAGCGCCCGCAGCACGATGTGCTCGCGCTCGGTGAGAGCAGGAGCGCTGATCGAATCGGGCAGGGCGGATTCGACAGGGTCGATCGTGCACGAATCCGTCTCCCGCAGGAGTTCCTGCACGACTCGGGTGTCGGCCGGGGGGAGCAGAGCGAGCGGCAGGCGCAGGCCCCGGTCGCACAGCAGGGCGGCGAGACTCTGCGCATCGTGGCGCGCGGCGGCGACCCCGCCCGTGCGAACCAGCGCTGCCGTGCGCAGCGACGCCGCCCCGGCGCTCTGTCGCACGCTGCTCGGCTTGACGCGCGCCTGACTCAGGATGCGGAGCGTGTCGCGCGGTCTGCCGTCGATCAGCGCGATGCGAGCGCGCTCCACGACCGTTTCGAACCGCTCTTCCGGGCCGTCGTTGAGGAGGACGGCCTTCGCAGCCTGACTCTTTCCCTGCGCGAGCAGCAGCAGGGTCCGCGTGCCGCTCAGAGATCGACGTGCGGCCGCCGTGTGGCCCTCGCGTCCTCGCAGCTCCACGAGTGAGTCCAGCTGCGCGGCACCCAAGGCCGCCCGCCCGCGGCGCAGCGACACGAGCGCCTCGACGGCGGCCATGACTGTCCAATGCTCGCTCGTCGCGCGATGCGGTTCGAAGACCGCGACGTGCTCCGAAGCCTTGTCGACATCGCCCTGCTCCAACGCGAGGAGGGCCTCGGCCACGCGGTAGAAGGTGCCCTGATATCCGTCGAGGTGCCGGCCCCGCCACTCCCCCTCGCGAATAAGCTGGACGTAGTGTCGAGCCTCGGGCATGTCGCCGTTGAGGGCATGGATGCCGGCGAGCATCGACAGGTTCGAGATCCCGTGCTCGGAGTCATCCACCGCCGCCACCGCGGCGCCGTACGCGAAGCACTCGATCGCCTGCCGCTGACTGCCGCCGTAGTACAGCGAGATGCCCAGCTGCGCAGACAGGAGCGGCAGCTGCGCGGCGTACACCTCCTCGTCCTCCGGGGTGTCGGCCAACAGTCTGAGCGCGCGAACCGCGACGTTCGCGGCGCGCTCGTGCAGACCGAGCACGCGCAGGGCGACACTCTCGGCGACCCAGACGAACAGGCGGTCCAAGTCATCGATGTCGGCGCGCTGAGAGTTGGCCGCCGACACGGCGATGCGGAAGAGCTGGAGCCCGCGCAGTCGCCGCACGCGCACGGCGTTGTAGCAGACCGCAAGGAGCATCACGAGGATCGGTTCGTCTTTCAGCTGCGACAGCGGAATCGATCCCAGGACCTCTCGCACGGTGGCGCCGTGATTCAGCAGCTGATACCACGACGACGTGACCACGCGCCGCGCCAGCTCCAGATCGCCACCGTCGACCGCCGCCCGCAGTGCCTCGGCAGGCTTGCCGGCGCGCTGCGCGCCCGCGACGACCATGCGTCGCAGCGCCGGGACGTCGCCCGGGTGCCGGCGCTCGAGCTCGCGTCGCAGAAGGACGCGGGCGAACGGCGCGAACCGGAACGTGCGTCCGCTCCCGCCGGTCGACCACGAGCCGAAGCCGTAGCTTTCGGCATCGTCCAGGTAGCGGACGGCGCGCGGGTCGCCGCTGAGGTCACGAGCGAGGGCGTCGTCGACGGCCTCGGCGAGACTGATCCGCACCAGAGCGGAGATGAGCGCCGGGTCGTAGCCGGACCGCGCGACCCGGAGGCGCATGTACTCCTCCACCGCCTCGACCGCCGCCTGCACCAGCGAATCGCCGTCGGCCGGGATTCCACGACGGGCCATCGCATGGATGACGGCGGGGAATCCGCTCGTCGCGGCACGCACCTTCCGTGCCAGATCTTCGCCGATGCCAAGGACACGACGGATCTCCTCGTCGTCGAACATGAGCTCGGCGGGTCCGACCACCGACCTGTCGACGATCATTCCGACGCCGTCGCTGTCGAGGACGGTGCGCCGGTTCGCTGCGGCGATGACGCGCACGGCGGGCACCGCCGCGACGGTATCGCACAGGTCCACGAGAGCTTCCGCTTCGAGGGTCGCCGCGTCGTCGAGGAAGACGGTCACCGGCTCATCGAGATCGGCGAGGCGATCGCGCACGACCCGCCATACACCGGCCGCATCACCCGGGTCCGCGGCATCCCACTCCCGCGGCAGCCGCCGCAGGATCAGGCGCGCGAGGCCGACGCTGTCGGCAATGCCCTGGTCGGCGGTGACCCACAGAGCACGCTCCTCGGTGCGCTGCACCCATTCGCGCAGGACCACCGTCTTTCCGGCGCCGCAGGCTCCTCGCACCAGGGTCAGCGGGGTGCCGAGTTCCAGATATGCGAGCAGCCTGGGCCGCGAGATGACGTCACCTGGGACGCGCGGGGCGCCGGTTTCCAGCCGCTCCAATGACCACACTTCGATTCGATTCCTTCGTCCATCCCCAGAATCTGTCCGTCACGTCGGCCCCAGGCCAGGTCCGCGCACCCCCGCACGGACCCCCGCTTGCACTCTAGTTCCCCGCCAGCTGATGGCCGGACGATGATGATGCTGTGCCCCGCCCCTGGGGAAGGCGGGGCACAGCGCGCCGGGCCGAAGAAATCAGCTCACCGGCCCACCTGGCGCTCTGGGGAAGCGCCGGCGGTGGATCATGAGGGCGTCGTCGGAGAGACGGCCCGCGACCCGCCCGAGGCCCGACTGTGTGACCGCGAACAGTCGAGCGCGACGGTCTGCGAGCGGTCTCGCGGATGGTGCATCTGCCGAGATTTTCGGCACGACAGGATGACTCAACAATTCCCCCCTGGAATGTCACGGGGCCGCCCGCCGAGGCGCAGCGTGACCCTGAGATCGTTCCTATCGGGATTCGGACCGCGTCTCAGGAATTTCACCCGCTCCTTCACCCCCTCCGGGGGCGTCCGCGACGCGCGAGCACGGCACCGAACAGCGCGAGTGACGATCCCGCCAGGACCACTGCCGCCAGGATCGCTGCCGGCATGACCCATTCGGGAAGGCCTTGCGGTTCGCCGCCCATGCCCGCGACCGCGGGCGGCGCGATGGAGCCGGGAATGGCATCGGCATCGGCATCGCGCACGACGACTGCGCCTCCTCCGTCGACGACCTCCGCCAGGACGACGACTTGGTACGCCTCGCCGGACTCGTCTCCGATGATCACGGTCGCCGTCCACTGCGCTGACCCGCCCGCAGGGATCTCGACGCTCCAGGTCGCGACGCCTCCCTCGATGGTGGCTCCGGATGCCTCGACCTCGGCGAAGTCGGGGACTCGCAGCGTCACCGAACCTGTGAACGCCTCGGCACCGGCGTTGTCCACCTCCACGGTGTAGTCGAGGTGGTCACCGGGCGCGGCGTCGTCGCGCCCGTCCGAAACCGAGACCGTCACCGCCGCCACGTCGTCAGCCGCGCCGGCAGCAGCGGCCGGCGCGGCCGGCACTGCGAGAAGCAGCGCCGGCAGCGCGAGCAGCAGGATGAGGAGTCGCCTCACGACGCCCGCCGAGAACGTCGGCGCAGGCTCAGCCACAGCAGCAGCCCGCCGGCGGCCAACAGGCCGACCAGCACCCCGACCAGCCAGAGCGCGATGCCTCCGCCGGTCACAGCGAGCGGACGCTCCACCAGGGTGTCGACCTGGCAGTCCGCAACACTCGGGTCGACGCAGTTGCCGCCGATCTCGCCGTGGCTGAACAGCACGTTGCGCATGACGTTGTCCCCGCCCTGTTCGGCGACCACGAAGCTGTACGACACCGTGGTCACCTCCCCGATATCGAGGGCTCCGGCCCACGACAGGCGCGGCGCGTCGTAGGCGGCCCCATCCGTCGCGTCGCCGGTGTAGCGGGCGTCGTCGAGCACCCCGCCGAAGTCGTCGACGAACGTCGCCGGCTCCTGCTCGGTGTAGCCGACCTGGCCCGTGTTGCGGACTGTGATCGTGTAGGTCACGGTGTCACCCGGCTCGACCTTGTCACCGGCGTCCGACGTCTTGACAGTCTGGTACGACTGCACGAGCGTGCGGGTTGCGCACGCCTCGTCGGTCGACGCGGCCGGGTCGAACGTTGCGCCCGGCGTGTCGTCGGGGTTCTGCGACGCGATCGCGACGCAGTTGCTGGGCACTTCTTCCGGGGTCGTCACGACGTTGTCGATGATGCCGTCGCCGGTGCGCGGCGCGTTGATCGTGACCGAGTACTCGATCGTGACGGACTCGCCCACCGCGAGCGCGCCCTGCCACTTCACGCGCGAGCCAACGAGCTGTGCACCGTGCGTCGCGTCGCCGTTGTAGGTCGCGTCGTCGAGGACGTCGACGAGCGAGTCGTCGATCTCAGCCGGGCGGTCGGCGGTCCAGTCGATGCCGCCGTCGTTCGTCACCGTGATCGCATACTCGACGACCTCACCGGGGAACGCCGTCTCCTTCGTCGAGGTCTTCTCCACGTGCACGGACGGGCCGCCGAGGTCGACCTCGCAGACGGGGTCCTCGCTCGTGGGCGAGCAGTTGCCGCCAGGCGTGGGGGACGTGACCCTGTTGAACAGGATCTTGTCCGCGCCGTCGGGCGTCGGATTGCTCACGACCACGCTGTACGTGAACGTGATGACCTCACCGACGTCGAGCTTGCCGCTCCAACGCAGCGCGCCGGCATCCGCATCCCAAGTGACGGCGTTGACTGCCGTGCCGTCCACCGAGGAGGTCGCGGCCGCGTCGAGGTTGTATGCGGCGTCGTCGAGCACCTCTGTGAGCGGGTCGTCCCACACCACGGGCTCATCGGCCGTGTAGGCGACCTGGCCGGTGTTGCGGAGCGTGATCGCGTACGTCACGACATCGCCCGGGAAGAACTCGGTGCGGTCGGCCGCCTTCGCGAGGTGGTGTGCCTTCACGAGGGTCGTCGTCTCGCACAGCGGGTCCTCGGAGTCCGGACCGCAGTTGGACGGGATGTCGGGCGGCGTCACGATCCGGTTCTGGAGTGCGTGATCGCCGCGGTTCGGGTTCGCGATCGTCACCTGATACGTGATGGTCGCCGTGGCGCCGGCCGCGAGCGGACCCTCCCAGTGGATGCGACTGGTCGATGCGACGAACGTCGCCGTGCCTGCGCTGGCATCGAGGTTCAGCGTGTCCGCTGTGACCGTCGTCACGTCGTCCAGCACGCGGGCCAGGCTGTCCTCGAACTTCGCAGGCACGTCGCTGGTGAAGTCGACCGCGCCGGTGTTCTCGACCGTGATCGTGTACTCGATCGCGTCGCCGGCGAAAGCGACCTCCTGGTCGACGGTCTTCTCGAAGTGCAGCGCACGCACGGGCGTCTCGGTGGTGCAGTCCGCCGCCGTGGAGTCGGCGCACCCGCCCTCGGGCGGAGTCACGACCGCGTTGCGCAGGATGCCGTCCGCCGGGGGCGTCGGCGTCTGCTGCGGGTCGAGCACGGTGACCGCGTAGGTCACGACGGCCACGCCTCCGATCGGCAGGTCGCCCGCCCACGACAGAATCCCGTCCGCGAACGTCGCGCCGCCCGTCAGACCGGTCGGGCCGCTTGCATCGTCGAGGACGCCAGCCAGGTCGTCGGCGAACGTCGCCTGGGTGGGAGCGCTATACGCCACCTGGCCGATGTTCTCGATTCGCACGGTGTACGTCACCTCGTCACCGGGCTCGGCCTGCCGATGGCTCGCGGTCTTGACCGTGTCGTATGCCCGAATCGGCGTCACCGTGTCGCAGACGCCGCACTCGCCACCGGGGCCGGTCGGCGTCACGACGTTCTCGAGCAGGAAGTCCGCGTCGCCGGCCACAGGCACGTCGACCGTCACCGTGTAGCGGACGGTCACCACGCCGCCGACGGGCAGCTCACCCGCCCATCGGAGCTCCGACTCGTCTGCATGCCACGATGGCGCATCGTCGCTGTCGCCCTCGACCGTGAGGTCGAACGGCGCGCTCGCGACGTCGAGCACGTCCGACAGGTCGTCGGAGAACGAAGCGGGGTCGTCGTCCGTGTAGGCCACGGCGCCGGTGTTCGTGACCGTCAAGGTGTACGCCACGTCGTCGCCCGGGGTCACGATCGCCGGGGCCGACGACTTCTCGACGAGGTAGCCGCGCACCGGGGTGTCGGTGGTGCACGTGCCGTCCTCGGCGCATTCGCCGGTGGAGCTGGTGACCGTGTTCACGAGGTGGTGGTCCCCGGTGTCGGGGTCGTCCACCGTGAGCGTGTAGCGGATGGTCAGCGTCTGATCGACGGCCAGCGGCCCCTCCCACCTCAGTGCGCTTCCGTTCACGGTCGCCTCGCCCTGATCGGGATCGATCGTGATGGCCCGCAGGTCACCGGAGTCGTCGAGCACACCTGACAGGTCGTCGACGATGTCGGCGGGCTGGGCGTCGGTGTACGCCACCGCGCCGGTGTTGCGCACCGTCACTGTGTAGGTGACGTCGTCGCCCTCGGTGAGCGAGGCCGCGTCGACCGCCTTGTCGTACTCGAACGACCGGATCGGCACCTCGGTGGTGCAGCTGTCTGCGTCCACGCACGACCCACCCGGGCCGACCGGGTCGACATCGTTGACGAGGATGTCGTCATCCGTCTCGCCGTTCGCGATCACCGTGTAGCGCACGACGGCCTCGCCGCCGATCGGCAGCTCGCCGGACCAGGTGAGCGTCGCGAGCCCGTCGAAGACCGCACTGCCCTGGAGCACGCCGCCCCAGTCGGCGTCGCGAAGCACGTCGGTGAGGTCGTCGCGGAACCCGGCCGGGTCGGCGGCGGAGTAGGCCACCGCGCCGGTGTTGCGCACCGTCACGGTGTACACCACGGATCCGCCCACCTCGACGACCTGCGGGGCGACGGTCTTCTCGACCGTGAACTCGCGCACGAGCACGGTCACGTCGCAGTCGCCGTCGGTCGACATGGGCGTGCAGTTGCCGCCGCGGCCGGGAGGAGTCTCGACGCGGTTGTCCATGCGGTGATCGCCGGCGTCCGGGTCGTCGACATCGACGGTGTACACGAACGTCACCGTCTCGTCCACGCCGAGCGGGCCGGCGCCCACGAGCACGCCGTTCTCGAACGTCACCTGCCAGCCGGCCGGCTGCGACACGAGCACCGGACTGCCCGAGTCGCCGAGCGTGTCGGTGAGGTCGTCACGGATCTCGGCGGCGTTCTCGTCGCCGATCGTCGTACCTTCGTAGGCCTCCGAGCCGGTGTTGGTGACGGCGATCGTGTAGGTCAGGTTTTGCTGACCCGGCTCGACGACGGTGTCGCTCACGGCCTTCACCACCCGATAAGCACGGGTCGGCACCTCGACCCAGCACCGGGGATCGGCGAGGGAGAACTCGGTCGCAGGATCGCAGTTGCCGCCGGGGCTGTCGGTGCTGGCCCGGTTCATGAGCCGGTCGGGAGGGGTTGTCGCAGCCGTGATGACCACGGTGTAGGTGATCGTGACCGGCTCACCACCGAGCGGCAGATCGCCCACCCAGCGGATGGTCTGGGATGCCTCGACCCACGTCGCCGTTCCGGCCGATGCGGTGACGACACCGTCGAACGTCGCGTTCTGCAGCACGTCGCCGATCGGGTCCGAGATCGCCGCCTGCGGCTCGCCCGGGCCGGCCGGATACGGCACGTTGCCGGTATTGCGCACTGTGATCGAGTAGGTGATCTCGTCGCCCTGCTCGACGACGTCGCGGTTCGCGACCTTCACGACCTCGTAGGACTGCACCGGCGTTTCGGTCTCGCACACCGGGTCGGTCGAGGCGGTGTCGCAGTTGGCGAGCCCGGTCGGTGTCGTCACGCGGTTCGCGAGCAGGTGATCGCCGCGATCGGGGTTGTCGACGAGCACGTCGTATTCGATCGTCACCGTGCCGTCGACCTCGAGCGGCCCGGTCCAGTCGAGGACCGAACCGCGATAGGTCAGCTCCCCTGCCGTCCACGTCACGCTGCCGTCGACGATCTGGCCGTCGTCGTCGATCGTCGCGTCGAGCTCGCCGTCGTCGACGATTCCCGCGAACGAGTCGCGGAACGATGCCGGGAACTCATCCGTGAACGCCACGCCGCCCGTGTTCGTCACCACGATGCGGTAGTGCACGGTTCCACCCGGGTTCACGTAGGCCGGGTCGGACGACTTCGCGACGTGGAACTGGGCGATCGGCGTCGACGTGTCGCACAGTCCGTCGCCGGCGCAGCTGCCGCCGGTGCCTGTCGGGGCGACCGTGTTGTTCAGCGTCATGCTGTCAGGGTTCGGCGTCTGCTTCACCGCCACGGAGTAGGTGAACGTGCGCATCTGGCCGACGGCGAGGGGGCCGGCCCATGTCAGGTGGCCGTCTGCGAAGGCGGCGCCGCCAGTGGCGCTGCCCGCCACGAAGTCCGCGTCATCGAGGATGTCGGCGAGGTCGTCGTCGAACGACGCCGGGTCCTCGGCCGTGTACGCGACCTCACCGGTGTTGCGCACGGTGAGCGAGTACGTCACGACCTCACCGCGCACCACGGGCGCCTCGGCCGTCGACTTCTCCACGGTGTACGACTGCACGCGCACGACGGCGTCGCAGTCGGGGTCGGTCGAGTCGTCCGTGCAGTTGCTTCCGGGAGTCTCCGACACGATCGTGTTCTCGAGCCGGTCGTCGCGCGTGTCCTCGTCGACGCCGGCGGGCTTCACCTGCACATCGAAGCTGAACGAAGTGGTCGCGCCGACCGCGAGCGGACCGCTCCACGTGACGCCCGTGGCGGGGTCGAACACCACCCCGGGCGATGAGGAGCCGACCCAGACGGCATCCTTCAGCACGTCCGTCAGAGGGTCGGTCACCGTCGCCGCCGCGAAGCCGTTCTCGCCGTACGCCACCTGGCCGGTGTTGCGGACGTCGATCGTGTAGGTGACGGTGCCGCCCGGCGTCACCGTCGTCGGGGTCGCGGACTTCGCGAAGTGGACACCGGGAACCGGGTGCTCCGTCGTGCAGGTGCCGCACTCGATGTCGGTGCCCGGGGTGACCGCGTTGCGCAGACGGAAGTCGCCGACTTCGTCGTAGTCCTTGACCGTGACGGTGTAGGTGATGGTGATGATCTCGCCGGGGAAGATGCGGTCGGCCGACCACCGCAGCGCGTTGCCGTCGAGCACCGCGGTGCCCGGAGCGCCGTCCTCGGCGGACGTGGCGACCGTGATGCTGTCCTCGTCGATGACGGCGTCGTCGAGCACGCCGGTGAGGTCGTCCGTGAAGCTCGGCGACAGGAATGGTGCCGGACTGTCTTCGGGCTCGGTGATCGTCACGGTGTAGGTGATGCTCTCGCCCGCGAGCACCGGCGTCCCCGACGCCGGGTTCGAGGTCTTCGAGACCGTCGGCGGCAGCGGCACCACGATTCCCGCCGGGTCGCTTCCGGTGAGCGGTTCGCCCACCGGCGGCGTGACATTCACGAATGCCTCGTTGATCGTCGTGCCGAGCGCGGCGGGGCCGGCGGTGCAGTCGCGGAACTCGGTCGCGCCGGCCGCGAGCGAGGCGACGGTGTAGGCGCACTGTGGGAACATCGGGTCGGTCACCGAGACGTTCGTGAGCGTGCCCGTGCCCCTGTTGGTCACGCTGATGCGGTACGGCACCGTGTCGTCGCGCGCATACTGCGGGAAGTCGCTCGCATCCTGGGCGTCGTGCCAGGCGGCATCGTCGGTGCGGTCGCCGCCCTTCTCGAGAACGTACTTCTTGACCTCGATCTGGTTGCAGTCGGCGATCGTGGTGGTCGCGGACGACTTCATCGGCAGGCCGGTGTGGGCCGCGATGCTCGTGGCGGCGTTGACGATGACCTGGCCGGGCTTGTTGTCGCCTGCGGCGGGCGCCGCGCACTCGGTGCTCGTCGGCGCGGCCGTGGTGAAGTGGACGTCGAACGACTGCTGGGCTCCCGGCGCGAGCGCGGGGCCGATCACCCGGATGGCGGTCGCGTCCGCGGGAATGGCCGCGTTCGTGCCGCTCAGGGTGATCGCCCTCCAGCCGACGGTGTTGCCGGCGATCGCACCGGGGTTGGTGCCGTTGGACTTCGTGCGCGGGTCGTCGCTGAGCGTGCCGGGGTCGGCAGTGGTGTAGAAGACCCGCCACGTGCCCGCCGGCACGCTGACGCGCGTGACCTCGTAGCCGCCGTCGAGGTTCGTGCCGTTCTCGTCCCCCGTGTACGGGAGGATGTCGATCGTGTCGGTATAGGCGTTCGATGACGGGTCGAGCGAGTTCAGGGTCATGCGCCAGAACGAGCTTCCCCCGGCGTATGGCACGTACGTCGCGCCCGCGCTCTTGCCGAACGACGTCGTGCCGTTGTTCGGGACGACGACGGATGCCGAGGCCTGGCGCAGCGCGAGCTCGCGGATGTCGCCGGGCACGCGGACCTCGGCCGTGTTCGTCAGGGTCGTGCCGGGAGCGACCGACGAGTTCGCCGGAAGCATCGCCTGATAGGTGATCACGCGCTGCGTGTTCGCGGGCGAGTTCGTCATCGCGAAGGTCAGCTGCCGGCGACCGCTGACGGTCGCGGACGCCGGAGTGACCGCGGTGCCGTCGATCCGCGCCGAGCCTGCGATGTATTGCATCCCCGCGGGCAGCAGGTCGACGACGGTCAGGTTGCTGTTGGTCGGCGGCGTGGTCGTGCTGTTCGTCGCGGCGCGCACCGTGTAAGTGACGGGTTGGCCGGGACCTGCGGTCTGCGGGCTCGCGGACTTCGAGATCGAGCCGGTGTTGCCGACGATGCGGTAGACATCGCGCCATCCGTTCGTGCCGCCGGCCGCGCCGGTGTACGGGCTCCAGGGCGTGGCGGTGTTCACGCCGGCGATATTGCTGCTGTTGTACCAGGTGTTGGCCGCCGCCGTCACGGCGTTCGGCCGGTTGTAGGAGCCGACGGTCCAGCCCTCTTCGAGGATGTTGTTCGGCGCGCCTGCGACCCACGGCGTCGCGTTCGCCTTGATATAGCCGAAGCCGCGCACGAATACTCCGTACGGCTTGTCGACGGCGGGGTTCCACGTCACCCTGACGGCGGAGACGTTCGCCGGCAGCTGCACGACGCTGGTGCCCGGGGTTCGCGGATCACCCGCTGTCACGCCTCCGGCCGGTGTCGCGGGCACCCACGTGACGGCGGTCGAGCCGCACGTGAAGGTGTGGGTGTCGATGTTGGCGGTGGTGTACCAGTAGCGAAGGGTGGGCATCTGGAGGTAGCCGCCTCGTGCGGGATCCCACCCGCCGCCGTCCATGTAGCGGTAGACGAGATTGTTGCTCTCCGGCGCGGGAAAGCTCGTCGCGCTCTGGTTCATGGTGCAGACACCCGCGACGTTGCCGGCGTTTGGCCCCCGGTAGTCGTTCCACGCGTAGCTGGTTGCCTGCGAGTACAGGGGAAGGGTGGCGCCGCCTGCGCCGGGCGTCCACGCGGAGCCGGTGCCGGGCGCGACGAACAGCTGGTCGTCCCAGGTGGAACGCGACGATGCCGGGGTTCCGTGCCAGGCGTTGCTGAAGTCGCCGGGCACATAGAGGGTGATCGCGTCGGTGTTGTTCGCCGTGGGGTCGTTCGTGCGCTGCGTCGTGCCCGGGTACGTCCACGCCGGCGCATTCGCGCTGAAGTTGAATGTCTGAGTGAGCGTCGCCGGCGACGGGTGCGACAGGATCAGAGCGCCCGACGCGATGTAGTTCCTGCCTGCGGGGAGGTTCTGTCCCTTGGAGTCCTTCACCGGAACACGGGTGAGGCTGTAGTCGATGTTGGTCAGCGTGACGCGATACTGCGTGGCGTTGAGCTTCGTGATGGTGCAGCCGCCGGGGAAGGCCGCGCGATCCGGCCGGTTGGCCGCCGAGAAGGGGATGCCCGCGGCGACCTCGCCGTTGACCGGCCGGCACTCCTCGGGGGTGATGAGATTCGTATTCGCTCCCACGGTCGCGCTCGACACGTTGAGCACGAACGAATAGTTCGCCGGGCCTGGGCGGCTGCCGACGTTGGCGGCGATGGCCCAGTCGACGACCATGTACTGTCGCTCGGCGGCACCCTCGAAGTAGCGCGCCCGCTGGCCGCCCTCGGCCGGGTTGCTGGAGGGCGTCGAGATCACGAGGTCCATGCCGTAGTTGTAGGTGACCGGCACAGGCGTCTGTGTGGCGGCGACCGACGGCGCCGCGGCCTGGTCGGAGTCCACCGAGCCGGACGCCGACAGCGGCTGCCCGTTCGTGCTCGTCGCACGGATCGGCGTCTGAAGAACCGTTGCCGTACCCGCCTTGACCGTGCCGACGTTGCACACGAGAGTCACACCGTTGGCCGAGATCGATGACGCGGGCGTCACCCCGGTCGTCTTGCACACGGAGGGGAGGCTCGCGAACCTGCCGTTGCTCGCGGTCAGCGTCACGGTGACGTTGGTCACGTCCTCGTTCGACTCCGGCTGCTCGGCGTCGTTGGTGTTGATGTGCCATTCGGCGATCACCGGGTTGCCGTAGAGCACGCTCGTCGGTGCCGGGGCGGCCCAGTTCGCCGTGATCTCGTGCTCGGCGACGATGGCCGCGTGAGCGACCGCGGTCGCCCCCGATACGACCATGAGCAGGGCCGCCACGCTTGCCAGTGTGGCCTTCCCGAGTCGACGGACGCCCCGTCCCCTGCCTTCGCCTGTCGAAGCTCGATGATGACCCGCCATGACGCCCCCCGGTGTCCACGAGAGCGTTGAGGGCTCTCCTGCTCATGGAGTCCCCCGAGCGCACGCGCTATCGATCGAGGCCCCCGGCGTGAAAGATATCGCGCGAGTGAGCCGTGCTCTCCGGAATTCACCCGCCGGGTCACCCGCTTCGGCGAGCCACCCGAGGAGTCGAGCCCCGCCGGCTGGGGGACGGCGGGGCTCGCACCGAAGGAACCCTCACTCACTTCGGTGGGTGGCGGCAGGGGAAGCCGCCACGTCGGGGTCTGGCCATGCGCTTGCGTCGTTCAACACCATCGGATCGCTCCCGCGAGAGCACGGGCGCGCCCGCGCGTGGGAGCGGGAGCCGATCTGAGATCCGAGCGGTCCTCGGTCAGTAATGGTTGTACCGATGGTCGAGCACGCGCACGCGAAAATTCACCCGGCTCTCACCCCGGATGCGCCTGCGCACGCACGCACGGCCACGTATGCGAACGAGTCGCGTTCGCATCGATCGCGGAGTCTCAGTCGTCTGTGTGCTCGGTTGCTTCGTGAGCCGAGGCCGGGGGAAGCGGTGTCCGCGGACGCCAGACCACGAGCTCAGTCGCGCGGCGCACTCGCGTGCCGTGGCGCAGCGTCACGACCGAGCCGGTCGATCCTGCCGCGAAGACACGCGCGCCCGGGCGCTTCTCGAGCTCTTCGCGCACGCGCTCCTCGAGGTCGCGGACGCGGCTGTGCAGCTCGCGCACGCGGTCCTCGAGCTCGAGGATGCGGGCGATTGCGGGCAATCCGATCCCATCGGCCGACATCCGCGCCACCTCGCGCAGCTGAGCGACGTGACGCAGCGAGTAGCGACGCGAGCCGCCCTGTGTGCGGGCGGGCACGACGAGTCCGAGCCGGTCGTACTGACGGAGGGTCTGCGGGTGCATTCCCGACAGCTCGGCAGCCACCGCGATCGCGAAGATCGGGGCATCCTCGTCGATGTCGTGTTGCTCACCCATGCGTCTCACCTCCCTCGCACCTCACGAGATCAGGTGATCTGGCGGAGGCAGGACGCTTCGCGCCGAATCGTCCTGTGTACGCCAGATCACCTGTTCTCGGCACATGGTCTCAGCCTCTCGCCTTCGCCATGAGGTCGGCGCGCGGGTTCTCTTTCGGCTCGAGGTCGTGGAAGCGCTGGAGCGCCTCGCGCGCGGCGTCGTCGAGGTGCGACGGCACGGCCACCTGCACCTCGGCGAGCAGGTCGCCGGTGCCCTTCTGGGTCTGCACGCCGCGGCCCCTGACTCGGAGCACACGGCCTGACGGCGTGCCTGGCGCAACCCGCAGCTTGACGGGGTCGCCGCCGAGGGTCGGCACCTCGATCGTCGCGCCGAGCGTCGCCTCGGTGAACGTCACGGGCACCGTGACGCGGAGGTTCAGGCCGTCGCGCGTGAAGACCGGGTGCGGCCGCACGGCCACCTGCACGACGATGTCGCCGGGCTCGCCGCCGTCGGGCGATGGGCGGCCGCGCCCGCGCAGCCGGATCTTCTGCCCGTCGGAGACGCCGGCGGGGATCTTGACCTTGAACGGCTTGCCGTCCTCGCCTTGCAGCGTGATCGTCTCACCTTTGGTCGCGGTGATGAAGTCGATCGTCGTGCGGGCTGTGACGTCGGCGCCGCGCGTCGGACCCCCGAAGCCCCGGTATCCGCCCGACGGCTGCCCGAAGCGCCCGCTGCCGAAGCGACCGCCCTGCTGCTGGTTGAACATCGCGAAGATGTCGTCGACGTCTTCGGCGCTCTGGTACCGCGCGCCGCGCCCCTGCCCGAACATGCTGAAGACGTCCTCGAAGCCGCCCGCGCCCTGGCCGCCTGCCGTGAAGCGGGCGCCCGAGCCCATCGCGCGGATCTGGTCGTACTCCTTGCGCTGCTCGGGATCGGACAGCACCGAGTACGCCTCGCTGATCTCCTTGAACTTGGCCTCCGCAGCCGCGTCGCCCTGATTCGAGTCCGGGTGATACCTGCGCGCGAGCTTACGGTAGGTCTTCTTCAAGTCCGCGTCGCTGACGTCCTTGGCGACGCCCAGCATCGAGTAGAAGTCCTTGTCGAACCAGTCCTGGCTGGCCATGGGTCCTCCTTCTCGGTGTTATTCGACCGGCACAGCGACGACGACCTTTGCCGGACGTAGCTCGACCGAGCCCAGGCGGTAGCCGACCTCGACGACCTCGAGGATCGTCGGCTCAGTCGTGCCGGGGGTCGGCGCCTGGAAGATCGCCTCGTGCTGCTGCGGGTCGAAGACCTCGCCCGCGGCGCCGTACGTGACGATGCCCATGCGCTCGGCAAGGCCCCGCAGCTTCTCGGCGATCGCGGCGAAGGGGGTACCCTCCTCGAGATCGTCGTGCTTCTCGGCACGGTCGAGGTCGTCGAGCACGGGCAGCAGGCCCTTGGCGACAGCGCCCTTGGCGCGCTCGATCTCGATCTCGCGCTGCTCCTCGGTGCGCCGGCGGTAGTTTGCGTATTCGGCCTGCAGACGCTTGAGGTCGTTCAGCAGCTGCGACTCGAGGTCGGCGAGGACCGCGTCCTCGGCGGCGGCCTCAGCGCTCTGCTCGGCGCCGAGGATGTCGTCGACGGTCAGCTCTTCGCCGCCCTCGGCACCCACGCCCTCCGGGTCACCCGTGGCGTTGCGGCCCTCCTGCGGGTCGGACCCGGAAGCCTGCGCCTCCGGGTCCTCGCCGCCGGGGACCTCGTTCTCGAAGTCCTTGTCGGCCATGGCTACTTCTTGTCCTCTTCGTCTTCGACGACCTCGGCGTCGACGACGTCCTCGTCGGAGGTCGTCGAGTCCTGGTCGCCCGCCGGAGCCTCGGCACCGGCATCCGCCGTCGACGGCGAGGCCTGGCCCGAGGCGTAGATCGCCTCGCCGAGCTTGGTCTGCGACTGCGAGAGCTTGTCGAACGCGGTCTTCACGGCGTCGTCGTCCTCGCCGGCGAGCGCGGTCTTGAGGGCGTCGACGTCGCCCTGGACGTCGTTCTTGACGTCTTCGGGCAGCTTGTCTTCGTTGTCTTTGATGAGCTTCTCGATCGAGTACGAAAGCGTCTCGGCCTGGTTGCGCACTTCGGCGGCCTCGCGGCGCTTCTTGTCTTCGGCGGCGTGCTCCTCGGCCTCGCGCACCATGCGCTCGATGTCGTCCTTGGGCAGCGACGAGCCGCCGGTGATCGTCATCGACTGCTCCTTGCCGGTGCCCTTGTCCTTCGCCGACACATGGACGATGCCGTTCGCGTCGATGTCGAAGGTGACCTCGACCTGCGGGATGCCGCGAGGAGCCGGCGCGATGCCGGTCAGCTCGAAGGTGCCCAGCGGCTTGTTGTCGCGGGTGAACTCGCGCTCGCCCTGGAAGACCTGGATCGCGACCGACGGCTGGTTGTCGTCGGCGGTCGTGAAGGTCTCGCTTCTCTTGGTCGGGATGGCGGTGTTGCGCTCGATGAGCTTCGTCATGATTCCGCCCTTGGTCTCGATGCCGAGGCTCAGGGGGGTGACGTCGATCAGCAGCACGTCCTTGCGCTCGCCTTTGAGGACGCCGGCCTGCAGGGCCGCGCCCACGGCGACGACCTCATCGGGGTTGACGCCCTTGTTCGGCTCCTTGCCGGTCTCCTGCTTCACGAGCTCCGAGACCGCGGGCATGCGGGTCGAGCCGCCGACGAGCACGACGTGGTCGATGTCGCCGACCTTGATGCCGGCCTCGCGGATGACGTCTTCGAAGGGCTTCTTGGTGCGGTCGAGCAGGTCCTTGGTGAGGTCCTCGAACTTCGCGCGCGTGATCGTCTCGGACAGCGACACCGGACCCGAGTCGGTGAGCGACAGGTACGGGAGGTTCACCGACGTCGAGGTCGACGACGACAGCTCCTTCTTCGCCTGCTCGGCGGCCTCCTTGAGGCGCTGCAGGGCGATCTTGTCGTTCGAGACGTCGACGCCCGTGGTGTCCTTGAACTGCTTGATGAAGTAGTCGACCAGACGCTGGTCCCAGTCGTCGCCGCCGAGACGGTTGTCGCCGGCGGTCGCGCGCACCTGGATGGTCGAGAAGTCGTCGTCCTTGCCCACCTCGAGCAGCGAGACATCGAACGTTCCGCCACCGAGGTCGAAGACGAGGATGAGCTCGTCCTCCTTGCCCTTGTCGAGGCCGTACGCGAGGGCCGCGGCAGTGGGCTCGTTGATGATGCGCAGCACGTTCAGGCCCGCGATCTCGCCCGCCTCCTTGGTCGCCTGGCGCTCGGCGTCGTTGAAGTACGCGGGCACGGTGACGACGGCATCCGTCACGGTGTCGCCGAGGTACTGCTCGGCGTCGCGCTTGAGCTTCTGCAGGATGCGCGCCGACACCTCCTGCGGCGTCCACTTCTTGCCGTCGACCTCGAAGGTCCAGTCGGTGCCCATGTGGCGCTTGACCGACGAGACGGTGCGGTCGACGTTGGTGACGGCCTGGCGCTTGGCGGTCTCGCCGACGAGCACCTCGCCGTCCTTGGTGAATGCGACGACCGAGGGGGTCGTGCGAAAGCCCTCGGCGTTCGCGATGACCTTGGGCTCGCCGCCCTCCAGGACGCTCACGACCGAGTTGGTCGTACCGAGGTCGATTCCGACAGCACGTGCCATGTGATTCTCTCCTTCGTGAGGGCGACGACGGATGCCGGCGCCCGCGGTTCGTATGAAAAGCCGAGCTCGCCGACCCAAAGCTGAGTCGCGACGACTCAACGATACGCCGGGGTACCGCATCCGTCAATTCGAACTTGATACGAGTCGACTCAAGTTGTGGACGCCAAGCATCGCTGCGGGACCGCCCGCCGCGCGTGGAACGCGTGACGCTCGGCTGGGCTTCTGCGCGACCCGCTCGAGGCCTAGAGTCAGCCTCAAGGACGAGCGAACCTGGGGAGCGGTCATGCGCACGGTGAAGATGAGGATGGCGGGCGGCCTGGCCGTCGCGGTCGTGGTGATGGCCGGCTTCGGCGCCACGGGAGCGGTCGCCGCTCCCCCCGGTACCGCCGGACCGCGGTACACCGCGGGATCGGACGGCGCGGGTGACCCGTACTTCCCGTACTCGGGCAACGGCGGCTACGACGTCCAGCACTACGACCTCGCATTGACCTACACGCCTCCGGCCATGGCGCCCGCACCGCTGCAGGGCTCCCTCACGGGCGTGGCGACGATCGACCTCGTCGCGACACAGGACCTCGACCGGTTCAACCTCGACCTGCGTGGCATGGACGTCACGCGTGTGACGGTCGGCGGCAAGCCCGCCGCCGAGGTCGAGGCACCCGCGCCCGGCGACGAGGTCGACGGCGCCGCGTACTGGCAGGTGCAGGATGACGCGGCCCGCCGGTGGGAGCTCACCGTGCAGCCTCGCCCCAAGGTGAAGTCGGGTAAGAGCGTCCGCGTCGTCGTCGAGTACCGCGGCACCACGGTGCGGCCGCTCGACGTGGAAGGAGCCCTCTACGGCTGGGTCACGACCCGCGACGGTGCCATCGTCGTCAGCGAGCCCGAGGGATCGATGACGTGGTATCCGGTGAGCGACCATCCGACAGACAAGGCGACGTACCGTTTCGCGATCACGGTGCCGGCGGGAAAGGTGGCCGTCGCGAACGGACTGCCGCACAAGCCCGCCGAGACGTCCGACGGCTGGACGACCTGGTTCTGGGACGCCCCGGATCAGCAGGCCAGCTATCTGACGACGGCATCCGTCGGGGACTTCGAGCTGCGCCCGACGTACACCTCGACGAGCGGCATCCCGATCGTCGACGCGGTCGATGCGAACCTCACGGCGAATCAGCTCAACACCACGAACGCGAGCCTCGCACTGCAGCCCGCGATGATCGATTTCTTCGAGTCGAGATTCGGGCCGTACCCGTTCAACTCCTACGGCGCGATCGTCGACGACGACAGTGTGGGCTACGCCCTCGAAACGCAGACGCGCCCGGTGTATTCGGGCTCGGCAGGACAGGGCACCGTCGCCCACGAGCTCGCCCATCAGTGGTTCGGCAACGCCGTCAGCCCACTGCGGTGGCAGGACATCTGGCTGAACGAGGGCTGGGCCACGTATGCGGCCTGGCTCTGGACGGATGACCGCGGCGGAACCACTGCGCAGCAGGCCTACAACAGCTGGTACGCACCCGCCCGCACGGCCGCGTACTGGTCGTTCCAGATCGGCGACCCCGGCGACCTGGGGCTGTTCGCGACGCAGGTGTACAACCGCGGTGCCGCGACGCTCCACGCGCTGCGGGTCGAGGTGGGCGACGAGGCGTTCTTCGAGGGGGCGCGGCTGTGGGTCGAGCGCTTCAACGACGGCGCCGCGACGAGCGCCGACTTCCAGTCCGTCTACGAAGAGGTGTCGGGCGAGGACCTCGACGCCTTCTTCCAGATCTGGCTGTGGGATCAGGTCAAGCCGCCCGCCACCTGGACGCTGTGACGCAAGCCGGCTGACGCCGGACCTCCGCGCCGGCGGCGGCCGAGAGCCGGCCGCCGCCGGCGCAGGCGTGTGACCCCAGGTCCACGTGCCAGACCCGTACCCGCCGGGCACGGGCCGACTGGCAGCCGCCCCAGCGGGCTGCCCCTTGGCACCGTAACGG
>NZ_RRYE01000079.1 GCF_004010105.1 Microbacterium sp. CPCC 204701 | reverse complement strand
GACCCCCCTGCTCACCTGCAGCCACGAGAACAGTGTGACGCAGCCTGGAGTCCGACGACAGGCGCCTCGCCGACGCGCCTGAGATTGGTTCGACCTTCGGACCAACCTCTACAGCTCGGCGTGGAGCACCCAGACCTTGTCGGCCGCCTCGCTCCATGAGAACGCCCGGCCCCGGTCTCCCGCCAGCACGCCCAGCCGCTCCGCGGCCGTCGTCGACGACAGGGCCGACGCCAGCGCCTCACCCATCCCGTCCACGACGTCCGCCATATCCCGGCCCGGCACAAGCACTCCCCCGTCGTGCACGACCTCCTCATGCACGGCAGAAGCCGCCGCGACGACAGGCACCCCCAGAGTCAACGCATCCACCACCCGCCACGGGAACGCCGCACGCCGCGACGGCGCCACGAAGGCCACTGCGCCGCCGAACACCGCCGCACGATCCGCCGCATCGAGTGTTCCGCGCACGTGCATCCGCCGCTCGGGCACGCCCGCCGCCGACGCGAGGTCGACGACCGCAGGCTCGTGGCCCTCCTCGACGTCGATCACCACGACGGGAAGATCGATTCCGGATGCCGCGACCGCCCCGAATCCGGCATCCAATCCCTCCGAGGCCAGCGGTCCGCCCGCGAGCAGCACGAAGCCCTCGGGCAGATCGAGCGAACGTCGCCGTCCGACCTCGTCCGAGGGAACCGAGAATCCGAGCGGCGAGGCACCGGCGATCACCCTCACCCGGTCGCCGAGCGCCGGCGCGATCTCGACCACCCGCACGGCGAGCGAGTGCGTCGGAACCACGACGGCGTCGGCGTACCTCACCGCGCGCTTCAGCATGGCCTTGTGCCACAGGACGACGGAGCGCGGCAGCTCCGCCGGCGATTCCCAGGGGCGCAGATCCCACACGGTGACGACCGTCTGATCGTGGTTGTGGATCCGGTCGTGCCGAACAAGGGGCGCGAACAGGGTCGGGGAATGGATCATCCCCCCACCGATTCCGGTGCCGACGCCGAGCTGCAGCGCGGCTGCGAGCTCCCGCCGCTGCAGCGCCGTGCGCCGCACCCGGGCGAGACCCGCAACCGAGGCCAGGGCCGCATCATCGCTGCCCGCGGGCGCAACAGCCTCGACCTCGCATCCGCCCGGAGCGCCGATCACCAGAGCCCGCGCGAGCTCGCGTGAGGCCTCCGCAAGCTCCCGCTCGACCGGAATGACGAGCTGATCGAGCATCACGCGCAACGTCGCGACCACGCGTCAGCCCTCCGGGGTGCCGGTCGGCGTCGGCGGGTGCAGCGTCGTCTGGATGAGCTCCTGGATGTAGGCGTAGTCCGGGTCGTACTCGTCGATGCCGCCCTCGGGGGTCAGCTCGATCGTGCTGACCGGCTCCTCCTTGGCCTTCACGGCGAGGTCGGCGAGGGCGGGGATGAGCGACTGCGGCAGGTCGGTCTTCACGAGGGCGGTGCCGGCTGCCGCGATCTCCTGGAACCGCGTCAGCACGACCTGCGGCGTGAACTGCGCGAGGATCGCCTCCTGCAGCTGCCGCTGGCGCTTCATGCGGTCGAAGTCATTCGTGGTGTAGCGCGATCGCGCGTACCACTGCGCGGTGTCGCCGTCCATGCGCTGCGTGCCCGGCTCGATCCAGCCGATGGCCCACTCGTCGGCGGGCTGGCCGTCGTACGCCGGTCCGCCGCCCTTGGGCAGGCGCTGCTCCACGGTGATCTCGACGCCGCCGAGCGCGTCGATGAGGGCCGCGAACCCGTTCATGTCGATGAAGACGTAGTACGGGATCTCGATCCCGAGGATTCCCTCGGCGGCGTCCTTCGTCGCCTCGATCGCGGGCTCCGAGCCGTTCGCAACGGCATCCGGATACAGCGCGTTCCCGTCCTGGCACACCTCGACCTCGGTGCGCAGCTGGTTGATGCCGCTTCCCCAGCCACATGTAGGGTCGCCGTGGCTCTCGTGCCCGTTCGGGTACTCGTCCTGCATGGGCCCTGGCGCGAACGGGAAGTTCGGCATGTCACGTGGGATGCCGGTGATCGTGGTCGCTCCCGTCTCGGCATTGACCGACACCACCGAGATGCTGTCGAACCGCATCGAATCGCGGCCTTCGCCGCTGTCGGCTCCGAGCAGGAGGATGTTGTAGTACCCCTCGGACGGGGGCACCACCGGCCCGGTCGCCTGGAAGATGGCGCCGAGCGTGCTGCGCACGGACCCCGCGACGTTCGAGGCATAGACCGCGCTGCCTGTCGAAACCACCGTGAGCAGGACGGCGAGCAGGAGGATCCCGAACCGCGACCACGTGGCGGCTTTCACAAGCCGCACGAGGCGCAGGGTGTCGATCGTGAGCACCACCCACAGCACGCCGTACGCGATGAACAGGCCCTGTGCGATCAGCAGCGGCAGCGGTCGCAGCAGTGCGAGGAAGTCGGGCAGCCATGCACCCGTGATGATGCTCAGACCCGCCGTGGGAGCGAGCAGTGCGAACAGCAGCGCCACGATGAGGAGCAACCACAACAGCAGCGTCGTCGCGATTCCGAAACGACCGAGCCGCCGGTTGCCCGCGAGCACCTGGGCGGACCCCGGCATGAGGAAGTTCAGCGCGACGAGCCACCACCCGCGCTTGGTCATGACAGCCCGGGACGAGGCATCCGGATTGCGCATCGGCCGTTCCTCGACGACGCGCGATGGCGCGGGGCGGCCGCCTGCGCGCGGCGGGCTCATGACGCTCACAGCGACTCCTTGAGCCGCCGGTTCTTCTCCTCGACCTGACCCTCGAGGTCGCGCGCGTACGCCTCGACCCGTTCGGCGATCGCGGGGTCGGCGGCGCCGAGGATGCGTGCGGCGAGGAGTCCGGCGTTCTTCGCGCCGTTGATCGAGACCGTCGCGACGGGGATGCCCGCAGGCATCTGCACGATGCTCAGCAGGGAGTCCATACCGTCGAGCGTCGCCAGCTGCACGGGCACGCCGATGACGGGAAGGGCCGTGACGGACGCCAGCATTCCGGGCAGGTGCGCCGCGCCGCCGGCACCTGCGATGATCGCCCGGAGGCCGCGCGAGCGGGCCTCACGGCCGTAGCGCATCAGCTTGTCGGGGGTGCGGTGCGCCGAGACCACCTCGACCTCGTGGGCAATGCCGAAGTCGGTGAGGGCCTGGGAGGCGTCGCTCATGACCCGCCAGTCCGAGTCGGAACCCATGACGACTCCGACCAGCGGCGTGTGGGAGGAGTGCAGCGGCCCAGAGCTCGCAGTGGACACAGTCACCCGTCAAGGCTAGGGGTCAAGGCTGGAAGAACCCCGCAACGGCGCGGTCGCTTCGACAAGCTCAGTCGACGAAGAAGGATGCCGCGGCCCGCGCCCGGTAGGCCACTTCATCCAGGTCGTCCCCGGCGACGTTCACGTGCCCGACCTTGCGGCCCGGCCGCGGTGCCTTGCCGTAGGTGTGAACCTTCGCCGCGGGATGCTCGGTCATCGCGGCGGCGAACCGCGCGTCGAGCGAGTCCTCCGCAGGACCGCCGAGGATGTTGACCATCACCGACCACTCCGCGACAGGATCGACATCGCCGAGCGGCAGGTCGAGGACCGCACGGAGGTGCTGCTCGAACTGGCTCGTGACCGCACCGTCCTGGCTCCAGTGGCCGCTGTTGTGCGGCCGCATTGCGAGTTCGTTGACCAGCAGCCGCTCGTCGGTGGTCTCGAACAGCTCGACGGCGAGCATGCCGGTGACCCCGAGTCCCTCGGCGATGCCCACGCCGATCGTGGACGCCACGCGCTGCAGCCGCTCACCCGCGTGCGGCGCCGGGGCGATGACCTCTGCGCACACACCGCCGCGCTGCACGGTCTCGACGACGGGGTACGCGCGCACCGCTCCGGACGGGCGTCGCGCGACCTGCTGCGCGAGTTCGCGCGAGAAGTCGACGAGCTCCTCCGCCAGCAGCGCACCGCCGTGGGCGTCCTCGGCGAGCGCAGCGAACCAGTCCTCCGCCTCGGTGCCTGCCGAGACGACGCGCACGCCTTTGCCGTCATAGCCGCCGCGCGGCGTCTTCACGACAGCGCGGCCCCCGTGGTCGTCGATGAACGCCTGCAGCTCGTCGGGGTTCGAGACGGCGGCCCAGTCGGGCTGCGGCATCCCGAGCTCCTTCAGGCGGGCGCGCGTGAGCAGTTTGTCCTGCGCGAACCTCAGCGCGCCGGGACCGGGTCGCACGGCGACCCCCGCGTCGACGAGCGCGGCGAGGACGTCCTGGGGCACGTGCTCGTGGTCGAAGGTGAGCACGTCGACGTCGCGCGCGAACGCGAGCACCGTGCCGGCGTCGCGGTAGTCGCCGACGGCGGTGGCGGCAAGGGATGCCGACATCCCCTCCTGCTCGGCGAGCACACGAAGCTCGACCCCGAGCTCGACCGCCGGCGCGATCATCATCCGGGCCAGCTGCCCGCCACCGACGACTCCGACTCGCAGCGCCATGCCGCTCCCTTCAGGACTGTCCTCCCATCATCGCGCACACGCGCGCGCGGGGTGGACCCGTCACTGCGTGGGTGGAGCAGGGGGTACCGGCGGCGGGCCGGGAGGCAGCGGCTGGGCATCGCGGTGGGCGAGGATCTGGTTCACCTCGACCTGGTCGACCAGCGCCTCGTGCACGAGTTCGACGCTCGGGATGTTCGCGAGGCGGAGGGGCTCGTCGACGCCGTTCGACAGTGTGATCGTGCCCGCGCCCCACATGCGCGGCAGGATGCCTCGGCGCACCTGCAGCCGGTAGCCGCGCACGTGCATCAGCTCGCGGTGCCTGACGCCGAAGAGTCCTCGGCGTTCGAGCACGCGGCGGGTCGTGATCGTGTAGACGTGCCCCCACCACGCGACGAAGGGCAGCAGCACGAGCAGCAGCACGACGCCCGCAGCGGCGGCCAGCAGCATCCAGTTCTCGAACGGCGCCGGCAGGTTGCCGTAGAGGTAGCCGCACACGCCGGCGACGGCGATCAGCACGATCGCCGACCACGTGAGGCGGCGCGCGTGACCGCGGAACCGCGCCACGAGCAGTTCGGGCGTAGGCGCGCCGGGAGCGGGCGTCAGCGGCCTGCCGCCATAGCTCGTCGGCTGCGTCATACCTCTATTGTGCGGTGCGGCGCCGACATCGCCACGGGCACCCGCCGCTTTGCGTCATGTCGGTATGCCGGTCGTCGCGCGTCGTCCGACGGGCTCGGCAACCGCGATCATGCGAGACGAAACGCCCTGAACCAGCGAGCTGCCGCGGGGCTGCGCGTTGCTCGGGAGCGTTCGATTCTTAGCGGACGTGGACGACGTCTCCGGCGGAGACGATGCTCTCGTACTCGGAGTCCTGCTCGACGACGAGCCGGCCATCGAGGTCGATCCGCTGGGCGCGGCCGCGGAGCGTCTCGCCGTCGGGCAGCGAGACCGCCACGTCGCTGCCGAGCGTGCTGCACACGCTTTCGACAGCGGTCGAGACGCCCGCCGCCAGGGCGTCGCCGCCGGCCGCCCTCAGCGCCGACAGCTGTTCGTCGAGTGCCGTGAGGTAGTCGGCGAGCAGCCGGTCCTCGTCGCACACCAGCCCCACTGCCTCGAACGACGTCGCCGTCTCGACGGGGAGATCGGTGCGCGCCATGCGCGTGTTGACCCCCGAGCCGACGACGACGGCATCGGGGTGCCCCGGTACGACCTCCGCGAGGATGCCGCACACCTTCCCGGCGTCGAGGAGCACGTCGTTCGGCCACTTGAGCGACGCGAAATGGGCGGTACCCGCGAGCTGCGCGCGGACCGCGCGCGTCATCGCGGCTCCAGCCAGCAGTGAGATCCATCCGCGCGACGCGACGGGAAGATCGGGCACGCGCACCACCACCGACACGGCGAGCGCGGTGCCCGGCGGCGTGACCCACGAGCGATCGAGCCGTCCGCGCCCGGCCCGCTGATCGGTCGTCAGCAGCAGCGCGAGGTGCGGCCACTCGTCCGGCGCCTCCACCACGTGCCGGACGACATCGGCGTTCGTCGAGTCGGTCGTGTCGACGACCTGCACACGCGGGCTCACGGCGGCGGTCAGCGGGTATCCCTCCTGTGCGATCGTCATGGACCTCACGCTACTCGCGACCGCACGGCGCGGCATCGGTCCCCTTCGACAGGCGCAGCAATCGGGACGCGGTTCACGGACCGAGAACCGACAGCGGATGCCGGGACTGCTTGTGCGAACCCTCCAACGGATGCCGCGACCCCGCCGATAGGGTGGAATCCGTGACTCAGCCGTCAGAGCTCCCCGACCTGTCGACGACCGCGGGCAAGATCGCCGACCTCCGCGCCCGCTACCAGGAGGCCGTCCTCGACGCCGAGGCGGTCGCCCAGGAGAAGCAGCACGCGAAGGGCAAGGGCACCGCGCGCGAGCGCATCGAGCTCCTGGTCGACCCGGGCAGCTTCGTGGAGCTCGACGAATACGTGCGTCACCGCACCACCGCGTTCGGCATGGACCGCTCCCGTCCCTACGGCGACTCGGTGGTCACAGGCGTGGGCACGATCCACGGCCGCACCGTCGCGGTGTACGCCCAGGACTTCTCGACTTTCGGCGGGTCGCTCGGCGAGGTCGCCGGCGAGAAGATCATCAAGGTCATGGAGTTCGCCCTGCGCAGCGGCATCCCCATCGTGGGAATGCTCGATTCGGGTGGCGCGCGCATCCAGGAGGGCGTGGTCGCCCTCGGCAAGTACGGCGAGATCTTCCGCCTCAACACCGCCGCATCCGGCGTGATCCCGCAGATCTCGATCATCATGGGCCCCGCCGCAGGCGGCGCGGTGTACTCCCCCGCGCTCACCGACTTCGTCGTGATGGTCGACAAGACGAGCCAGATGTTCGTCACCGGCCCCGACGTCATCAAGACGGTGACCGGCGAGGACGTGGGCATGGAGGAGCTCGGCGGCGCGCACACGCACAACACCCGCTCGGGCGTCGCGCACTACCTCGCAGAAGACGAGGACGACGCGATCGACTACGTGCGCACCATGCTCGGGTTCCTGCCCGACAACAACATGGCCGAGCTGCCGGTCTACGAGACCGGGTTCGAATTCGAGACGACGGATGCCGATCGCGCGCTGAACGCGGTCATCCCCGACTCGCCCAACCAGCCGTACGACATCCATGAGGTGATCCGCGGCATCGTCGACGCGGAGGACTTCCTCGAGGTGCAGCCGCTTTTCGCCCCGAACATCGTGATCGGCTTCGGCCGCGTCGAGGGACGCTCGGTCGGCATCATCGCGAACCAGCCGTCGCAGATGGCAGGCACGCTGAACATCGAGGCCGGCGAGAAGGCGAGCCGCTTCGTGCGGTTCTGCGACGCGTTCTCGATCCCGATCGTGACGCTCGTGGACGTCCCCGGCTACCTGCCGGGCACCGATCAGGAGTGGACGGGCGTCATCCGCCGCGGCGCCAAGCTCCTCTACGCGTACGCCGAGGCCACCGTGCCGCTTGTCACCGTGATCCTGCGCAAGGCGTACGGCGGCGCGTACATCGTGATGGGGTCGAAGCAGCTGGGCGCCGACATCAACCTCGCCTGGCCGACCGCCGAGATCGCCGTCATGGGAGGTCAGGGCGCGGTCAACATCCTCTACCGCGGCGAGATCAAGCGGGCCGAGGACGCCGGTGAGGATGTCGCGGCGGTGCGCACGCGCCTGGCGAACGAGTACACGTACAACGTGGCATCCCCGTTCCTCGCCGCCGAGCGCGGCGAGCTCGACGGCATCATCGAGCCGTCCCAGACGCGCGTCTCGATCGCGAAGGCGCTGCGGGCGCTGCGGGGCAAGCGCGCGACGCTGCCGCCCAAGAAGCACGGGAACATCCCGCTGTGAGCAGTGCAGAAGACGCCTCGCGCGAGGCCGTCACGATCGACGTCCTCCGCGGCATGCCGACCGAGGAGGAGCTCGCCGCCCTCATCGCGGTCGTGAGCGAGGCGTACGCGACCGAGGCGGCCGAGGCCGTCGTCGAAGACGCGCCGCGGCGCACCGCGTGGGCGCTGTCGCAGCGTGCCCTTCGTCAGCCGCTTCGGCGCGACCTCGGCTGGGGCCGGTTCGGCTGAAGCTGCGGCGCTTTCGCCCGCGGCACCCGTTTGTCCCCCGAAATACCTACAGACGAGGTTCTTGCGGCCACCGCATACTGGAACAGCTGGAACGCTTCTGCGTTCGGCTGGTCCGACTTCCGCACTGCGGACGTCCCGGATTCGGCCACGCGGACGGTTTTCGGGTAACCGTCCGCCAGGCGAGGGGCGGGCGGCTTCGCCGCCCCTCGCCTTCTTCGATTCCGCTCCCCGCTCAGCTTCCCTCCCCCTGCTGAACGGGGAGCGAGCACTGTCGGGCGCGTCAGGCGCGCACAGCTGTCAGGCGCGGCCGGGATGGGGGATCTCGCGCCAGAGATCGACGGCGTCTTCATCGCTGGGTGTGCCTACCGACGACGACCGCCCGACCACGGTCACGGCGACCCGGGCGTCGGGCGAGGTGCGGATGTAGATGCGATCGGAGCTCGCCGAACGCAGGGTCTCGGCAAGATGCGCACGGATGACCTTGAGCATCTCTTCATCGACGTCGTCGAGGCCGCCCTCGTCCAGCACCGTGATGTTCGCGCCCCGTCGACGCGCGCGCTCGAGCTCGGTGCGCACATCGTCGTCGAGCAGGCGCGGTCCGCGCATCTCATCGCGAAGCTTGCCCTCAGCCAGCCGCGCCTCCAGACGGTCGTCCTCGGCGAGTTCGCCCCCGCGCGCCACGGTGCGGGTGAGCACCGGACCGGCGACAGCGAGAGCCTTCTGCACCTGCACACGTCGCTCACGCTGACGAACCACCTGCGAGGTCTGCCACGCGGATGCCGCACGCTGCAGCCGCGCGAGCCGCGAGGTGTCGCGCGCGGCCCGCTCGACCAGCTTCACGACGAGCTGTGCGACAACGAGCCACACCAGCGAGCCGACGAGGCCCAGCTGGAGCGCGGGGATGGGCCCCATCCACGCCATCGACGCGACAGCGAGCAGCGCAAGGCCGGCCCATGCGGTCCACGGTCGGCCGCGCACCAAGACGATGACCATCAGCGCGCCGATGCCGCCGATGTACCACGTGCCGAACGAGTCGACGCGCGCCTCCGGGCCGACCGCCCGCGAGATGGCGGTCGGAACGATGACGGCGCAACTCAGAGCGAGGACCTGGGCGACCATGGGGAGCCGGTCGGAGCGACGCATCCGGTCGTCGCCCCCGTCCACGGGCGCGGTGTCGCGCACGGGCCGCCAGAAGATGCACAGCCACGTGACGACGAGGTACAGCGCGAGCGCCGCGACGATGACGAGCGGATAGTCGACGGGCTCGGTCCACCACAGGCCCCGGGCCGCGAGATACGCGGTGAACGCGACCGCGAGCACGGTGAGGACCCTTTGGACGCTGATCACGGGGCCGCCTCCCACCAGGTCAGCCGCACGGTCGTGCCGTGCTGCCCGGTCTCGAGCGCGGCGGTGCCGCCGACGGCCGCGACGCGCGCGATGATCGACGCTCGGATGCCGAGCCGGTCGTCGGGGATCTCTTCGAGGTCGAACCCCTCTCCCGCATCGTGCACCTCGACGCGCACGCGGCCGTCCCGGGCGATCACCGCGACTCCGAGGCCGGCGCCACCCGCATGCTGAATGGCGTTGGCCACCGCCTGGGTGGCCGCGAGCGTGAGGGCGCGCACGACCCGGCCGGGAATCGGCGCGCTGTCGGCGGCGATCTCGCGGTGGACGTCGACGTCGGCGCCGAGTTCGGCCGCACCGGCCTCGATGTCGTCGGCGAGTGCCGCGGCATCCCGCGGATCGTCCGTGCCCTCGTGGGCGTCCTGCTCGGTGTTGGCCAGTCGCGTCAGCGCCTCGCGGGCCATCGCCGCGGCGAGCGTGCGCTCGCGCGGAGTCGTCGCGCG
>NZ_RRYE01000078.1 GCF_004010105.1 Microbacterium sp. CPCC 204701 | reverse complement strand
CGCCAACATGACGCCCCCGGATCCTCCCGTGACGGCGAGCCCGCCCACCGACGGCTGGCCCGGCTCGGCGGCGTCCTGCGTCGGCGGCCCCGCGGGCGTTCCCGGCGTCGGCGACCCCGTGGGCGTTCCCGGCGTCGGCTTCGGATCGGGCGGCGTCTGCGGCTCTACGGGGTTCAGCACGATCCGGCACTCGACCCGAACTCCGAGGGCCGCGACGAACCGGCCGTCGGCGTCGCAGTCGCCTTCGAAGGCCGCCTCGTACCCGTCCGCCGCTACTGCCTCGAGCCGGTGCGCACCCGCCGTGGTCGCCAACTCGGCGCCCGGGTCGATCGTGACGCCGTCCAGCGTCACACCGGGCTGCGGGGTACCGTCGGGCGCGGAGACCGTCACCTGGAGCACCGGCGCCTCGTCATCGATCGCGACGGCGCACTCCAGGGCGTCATCGTACGCCAGCTCGATCTCGCCGCCGGCGGAGCACGCGCTCGCGAGAGCGATCGCGTAACCGTCGGGCACACCGTCGACCCGAAGGAGATAGCGCCCCGGCTGAACGGACGTGGCGACTCCGGGCACGAGGACGATATCGGCGACCGACGCGGAAGCACGGCCGTTGCCCGTGACGGGATGCTGAATCGCCGGGGCGAGCACGAAGCGCAGGCCGTCGAGCACCAGGTCGCCGCCGGCGTCGTTGACGATCACCGGGTCGACGGTGAGGACGGGCAGCTCCACGATCGCGTCGACGTCGGTCGCCTGCGTGTCGGCCGGGGTCGGATCGGCGCCGTAGGAACCGTCGTCGTGCACGGTCGCCCGTGCCGCGAACTCACCCGGCGCTGCACCGGCAGGACCGACCCGCACGCGCAGCCGGTGCTCGATGTCGTCGCCGGACGGGAGGGCGCCGACGCTCCAGCGCACCATCCGCCCGTCGACCGTGGCGCCCGGCGCGTCCACGACGACCGCCGCCACGGGGAGTTCGACCTCGAGCACGATGCCGATCGCGTCGGCGTTCCCGGTGTTGGCCGCCCCGATCGCGTACTCCACCTCGTCGCCGGCGAGCACGGTGTCGCGCCCGTCGTCGATGGTCACGGCGAGGTCGGGGCGATTGTCCGCCGTCGCGACGCACGAGTCGAGGATCGCGTCGAGCACCGGCTCGGGGTCGGCGCCGAACGTGCGGATGTCGAACGCCGCTCCGCCGCTGCCCGTCGCGAGCTCGGCGTAGTCGCGTGTCGACGCGCCCGGCGTGATGATCGAGAAGAGCGTCGCGCGAGAGGCGGCGAGCGCCGCCCGCGCGTCTGCCACGATCTTGCGGTCCCATTGAGTGCGCTCATCGCCGATGAGCACGACGCACGTGCCGGCCTCCGGCCGCAGCCCCACGTCGGCCTGCAGCGCCGCGATGATGGCGTCGACACCAGGTTCGTACTCACCGCTCGTGTCGAGCTCGGCGAGCCCCGCCTCGAAACGGGCGAGATCGTGGGTCACCGGCATGTGCAAGTGCGGCATCGCCTCCGCGCCCGCGGAGCCGAACCCGATGACACCGAGCTGCGCGTCAACGGTCCCGGCGAGGCGGTCGCCGATGGTGCGCACGTTGTCGCGCACCGCCCGCTGGTACGGATCCATGCTGCCCGACTCGTCGATGACGAAGACGACGTCGGCCGCCGGGCGGCCGGCGCGTGACGGCGAGACGGTCGCCGCGGTTCCGGTCCGGCTCACGTCGCCGCCGTAGGCGACCTCGATGTCAGACGCGCCCATCGGCAGACGCAGTTCGATCCGGCCGTTCGCGTCCGTCGTCACGGGCTGCTCGCCCTCCGCCCCGGCGACCACGACGGCGGTGCCGGCCATCGGCTTCCACGAAGGACGGTCCCACAGCTGCGCGCGCACCGTGATCGACCCGCCGTACGCGCTCCCGGCGACCGGGTAGGCCTCGAGGTGCGACGTCCGCGTGACGACCGTGACCGTCACGGTGTCGGTGGCCGACGCACCGTCCTTGTCGGTCACCGTCAGGGTCGCGGTGTACGCACCCGGCTTCGTGTAGGGGTGCGGAACGCGCGCGCTCTCCCTCGCGCACGGCTGCACGACGGCGGTCGCTCCGTCCCCGTAGTCCCACTCGCAGTGCAGCTGGGCGTTGTCGACGCTTCCTAGATCACGCACAGCCGGCAGCGGCGTCCACGGCTCGAGCGCCACGACAAATGCCGCCGCTCCCGCGTCGACGGTCGGCGCGACGTTGTGCACCTGAACCGGGTGCTCCACCGCGGCGGTCCGGTTGTACGAGTCCGTCACCGAGAGGGTCACGGTCTGCGGGCCGTCGTCGGGATACCCCCAGCTGGCGGTGCTCGCCGCCGACGTCGTCGATTGGGTGGCGTTCCACGCCCATCGGCGCGTCACGATGACGCCGCTCGGCGGCACGGTGCTGTCGGTGAACCACTCCGACGTCCCCTCGGTCATGTCGGTCGGACCGTCGAAGCGGGGCTGCAGCGGCTCGAGCACCGTCTGCTCGAGCATCGTCGTCGCGGTGCTGCCGTCGGCGCCGGTGACGGTCAAGGTCACGGGGTAGACGCCCGGTGCGGCGAAGACGTGCGTAGGGCTCCGGTCGGTCGAGGTCGTGCCGTCGCCGAAGTCCCAGTGCCACGCGACGGCGCCCGTCGAACGATCCGTGAACGCCACCGTGGGCGTGCCGACCTGCCCGGTGATCGCGACCAGGTCGTCGATCGCGATCGCCGTGGCGCCGCGGTTCGTGAAGACGTCGAGGCGGACATAGCGCCCGACGACGGGGGTGGCGAGGGGGAATTGCTGGAAGCCGTTGACGTCGGCGAGCTCGCTGCCGACGACGCGACGGAGTCCGCTGCGCGGACCCGTGGTCGACACCGACACCGCGAAGTCCGCCGGGCGGTAACGCGCGCGGTCGGCGCGAATCGCGACGCGGTGGATGAGGTAATCGGATCCGAGGTCGGCTGCCGCCCACTGGTCGGCAGTCGCTCCCGGCGCCGTCACCCAGGGCGTCGCCAGCGAGTTGGGCGGCAGATCGAAGAGCTTGTCAGCGGCCGTGTTCGTGTTCTGCTGTCCGGAGGAGGCCGCCAAAGCCCCGCCATGAGGGATCTTCGCGACGTCGCTGCCGCCGTTGTCGGGCAGCGGCGAGAACGCCGCGGAGAGGCCTGATGCCTCGTCCGACGTCGCCGGGTCGCAGTCGTCGTCCCGGCCGTTCCCTGGCACCTCCGGTGCACCCGGGCTCACAGTGGCATCGGTGTCGTCGCAGTCCACGTTGGCGGTCCACCCGTCCCGGTCGGCGTCGGGATGCGTCCCGAGCACCGTCCACCGCACGACACGCACATGACCGTTCCCGTCGTCGATCCGCGCCTGCAGCCCGTACACCTGCGACGTGCGCGCAGGGTCCGGGGCGACCACCTGGGTGGTGCCTGTGCCGAGGTCGACGCCGTCGAGCGACCAATGAATCGTGAGGGCGTCGCCGTCCGCATCCTGCGCCTGCACGCCGAACGTCCGAGTGTCGCCCAGGCGGATCCGCACGGGCTCGGTCGCCGCCGGATCGACTCCGGCGAGGACGGGCGCATGGCCGGGGTCGGTGCCGAGCACCTGGGCATAGTCGACGGACGCGAGGCCGGCGGCATCCGTTCCCCGGACACCGACGAGAATCGTGCCGGCGCGCGCGGAGACCGTGGCCGAAGCACCCACGGCGTCGTCGAACGCCCCGTCCGAATCGAGGTCCCACGCGATGTTCGCGCAGCCGGTGCAGTCGGCGGTGAGTGCGACCTGCTCACCGACCGGCGCGGTGTACGGACCGCCCGCGCTCAGGACGGGGGAGGATGCCTCACCCTCGGCCTCGAGCCTCGCGGTGAGCTGCTCGACGATCGGGGTCATGCCGTCGACGATCCCGGCGAACGCCGCGGTCATGGCGGTGTCGGCATCACGCTGGGCCGCTACGAGCGCGTCGAGCGACCCGAAGGGCTGCTCGAGCGAGATCTCCTCCGCGAAGATGCGCCGCATGTCGGCGACGGCCTCCGGGCTGAAGCCGAGGTTGCGCAGCGCACGGTCCTCGTCCTCCGAGAAGCCGCTCTGGGCGACGCGCTCGGCGGCCGACGCCAGGTCGACCAGCGCGGCGTCGACGTCCTTTCCGTGCGCGTCGGCGGTCGCGGCGATGTTCTCCACCAGCGCCGTCTGCTCGGTCAGCTGCGCCTGCAGCATCGAGGAGTACATGATCATCGAGCGCGCCTGCAGCAGGGCGGCGGCCGGGTCCTCCGCGGCCGCGGCGCCCTGGTACTTCTCCATCGCGGCGAGGTATGCGTCGGCGAGCGCGGCGCCGCGAGTGGCACCGTCGCCCCATGCCGCGAGTGCGCGTTCGAGCGGCGCGCCGCTCGGAGACGTCAGCTGCGGGATCGCGGCGAGGGCGACCGGCTGGCCGAAGTCGGGGTCGGGCGGGTCCGCCGCGATGGCGCTGTAGTGCGCCGCCTTGTCGACGGCCGCCTTCACCGTCTCGATCTGCAGCTTGATCGCGTCCTGGATGCTGACAGTCGGACACCACGGCGTGATGGGGCTGTCGGGGATCGAGGGCATGAGCCCCGGCACACTGCACACGTAGGTCAGGTAGAAGTTGATGTAGAACTGGCCCATCTCGCCGGGCTTGGGGGTCGCCGCCCCCTTCAGCTCGAGGAACTGGTGGACGATGAACAGCGCACCGGCCGCGAACGCAGTGGCCTGCCACAGCGTCGCCTCACCACTGGCCGCCTCCTTCATCGCGAGCATCTCTGCGTTCGGCAGCGCCGGGATGGACAGATCGATCTCGACCGTGAACGCCCCGCGGCTGATCGAGTCGCTGCCGTCGAACACGCCGTTCTGGCAGGTGTCCTCGACGATGTCGTACGTGCCTGCTCCGAGTGAGCCGTTCGGCTGCGTCCCGGCGATGACCTCTTCGGCGAAGTACGCTCCGAACGCGCTCGACTCGATGACGTTCGGGTCGCCGCCCGAAGCGTCGGCGAGCGGGTCGCCCGGCTCGACGCTGCCCGTCGGCACGACGTAGATCGACGACACGGTGCCGAACGTGTCGCAGTCCCGCGTCAGAGTGCCCTGCGCGACCTCGACGATCTCGTTCGCACCGTACAGCGTGCGCGGCATCTCGAAGCTCGCAGCGTCGGCGTGCGCCGCGACGCCGGGAACGAGAGCGGCGGATGCCACGAGCACAGCGCTCACGAAGCCGGCGACGGCCGCTCGCCGCGGTGTGGACGAGCGGACCCGGCGCCGGACGCGCAGAGCGCGCGGCGCGGCCGAATCGGATCGGTGCATTCGCGGGGCGAGGGGCATGAGCGTCTCCTGAGACCGGCGCACTCTGCGCGGGGCGATCAGCGCGGCGGCGCGCGGCAGAGGCACCAGGCTGGTGCCTCGACGCATGACGCTATCCGCCGCCCGCGCGCATCCGGAGCGGGGCTGTGGGGCGTGCAACCTCCCTGCAATCTCACGCGGAACCGCGGCATGTTTCGGCCGGGAGATCCGGGCGCCGCCGGCCGCGGCGCTCAGCTGCCGCGCGGCGGGTTGTCGTCGGGGTGGAGCGCGCTGAAGAACGAGTACGTGTCGCCGTCGGGATCGGGACCGCGCTCCTTGAACTCGTCGACGAGCTGGTAAAGACGATGCTGGAACTCCTCGCGGTGCTCTTCGGTGAGCTTGAGCCCGAGCCACGTCGCATCGAGGTCCTCGTCGGCGACGCCCTCGATCTGCTGCAGGAAGGTCTCGACCAGCACGTACGAGCCACCCGGCATCGAGGTGCGCCACGACAGCCCCGTCGCCCGGTACGGCACCTCGCGGGCGCCGTGCGCCCCGCTGCGCGTGGGCTCGGCGGCGAGGTAGCCCGTCTGCACGAGCGTGCGCACGTGGTGCAGCATCGTTCCCGGGTTCACCCCGAGGAGCTCCGCCAGCTCCTTGTTGGTGCGGGACTCGAACGCGCACAGCCGGAGCACGCGCAGCCGCAGCGGCGAGCTCAGCGCGCGCATACGCGCCTCGGCCTCGGGATCGCCGCGCCGCAGCTCGATGCGCGCGTCGCGGTCATCGGCCATGGGCTCATGCTACGCGAGTGATTGACAGTTCTCAATCGATGCCGCACACTGATTGACATGTCCCAATCAGACGATCCGGACAGGCCCGGCTCCGCGCTCGGCGACGCCGTCTCCGAGGCCCGTGCCGAGGCTGGGCCCACGCGCCCGGAGGCTCCGAGCGTCGCGCCAGCGGGGCTTGGAGGGGGCGTGGGGACCACCCTCACCTCACGCGCGGGCGCCGACGACGCCGTCGAAGCCGATCGGGGTGCCTCGACGACTCCTCCCGTCACCCCCGCGCCGAAGGGCTCGCTGTGGCGCGACGCCAACTTCCTCACGATGTGGAGCGGTCAGGCGCTCAGCCAGTTCGGAGCGCAGATCACCGAGCTCGCCCTTCCCGTGCTCGCCGTGCTCATCCTCAACGCGACCGAGTGGGAGGTCGGTCTGCTCACTGCCGCGCAGGTCGCGGCGTTCCTGGTGGTCGGGCTGCCGGCCGGCGCGTGGATCGACCGCATGCGCAAGCGCCACATCATGATCTGGGCCGACGCCGTGCGCGCTGTCGCGCTCTCGACGCTGCCGGTGCTGGCGCTGCTGGGCGTGCTGGAGATCTGGCACATGATCGTGGTCGCACTCGTCATGGGCGTCGCCACGGTGTTCTTCGACGTGTCGAACCAGAGCCTCATCCCCTCGCTGGTGCGCACCGGCCAGATCGCCGAGGCGAACGGAAAGCTGCAGTCCACCGAGCAGCTGGCGGGCCTCGCCGGCCCCGCATTCGGCGGCTGGCTCGTGGGGGTGCTGGCGGCGCCGCTCGCGATCCTCGTCACCGTCGTCACGTACGTCGTCTCATTCATCGCGCTGCTGTTCACCCGCGATCATGAGACGCTGCGGGCGCCCGAAGAGCACAAGCCACTCATCCACGAGATCGGCGAAGGCCTGCGCTGGGTGTTCGGCAATCCACTGCTGCGTCGCATCGTCGGCACCACCGGCGTCGCGAACTTCTTCGGCACGATCGCCACGACGCTCCTGCCGATCTTCGCGCTGCGCGAGCTCGGGCTCACGCCGCAGATGCTCGGGATCGTGTTCTCGCTGTCGGCCGTCGGCGGACTCCTCGGCGCGATCGCGACGCCGCGCATCGTCGCGCGCCTCGGCGAGGCGCGGGCGATCCCGGTGAGTGCGATCGCGTTCTCGCTGGCGCCGTTCTTCCTGCCGGCGATCTCGCTCGTGCCGGCCCTGGCGTTCCCGCTGCTGGTCATCCAGTTCTTCCTGATGAGCTTCACGATCCTGCTGTACAACATCACCCAGGTGACCTTCCGCCAGCGCATCACCCCGCCGCGGCTGCTCGGACGCATGAACGCCTCGATCCGCTTCGTGGTCTGGGGCGTCATGCCGATCGGCGCGCTCCTCGCCGGCGCGCTCGGCACGTGGATCGGCACCGTCCCCACGCTGTGGATCGCCGCGACCGGTGAGCTGCTGGCGTGCATCTTCGTCGTCATCGGGCCCTTCTGGGGCCTGCGCGAGCTGCCCGACGCCCACGCCGAGCACGCCTCCGAGACGACCTGATCCGGACCGCGGATGCCTCGGCCCGCCGCGCAGGGTGCGGGCCGGGGCATCCGTTTCGGCACAGCGGGCGCCGTCGAAACCGATAACCCGCCGGGAGACATCGCGCAACCACTGCCGCCGCGGCGCCTCTCCATGCTTAGGTGGCTCCATGACGGCCCGCATCGTGTCGATCGGCACCGCTGTTCCCGCCACGCGCCTCCCCCAGGATCAGGTGCGCGATCTCTTCGCGGGCCAGCCCGGCCTCGACCGGCTCACGCGCCGCCGCATCCACGCCGCGTTCGGCGCGTCCGCGATCGAGCACCGGCACACCGTGCTCGCCGAGCTGGGAGATCCGGCGTCGCGCGACGACGCGGCTCCGCGGTTCCTCGACGGCGCGCGCACCCTGCTGTCGCCGACGACCGGCGAGCGCAACGACCTCTACACGCGGCTCGCGCCGGATCTGACGGCGGCCGCCGCCGCCCAGGCGCTGACGGATGCCGGAGTCCCGGCATCCGTCGTCACCCACGTCGTCACCGTCTCGTGCACGGGGTTCTTCGCGCCGGGGCCCGACTATCGGCTCGTGCGCGACCTGGGCCTACCCACCACGGCGGAGCGCTACCACCTCGGCTTCATCGGCTGCGCCGCCGCGCTTCCCGCGCTGCGGCTCGCCACGCGGCTCACGCACTCGCAGCCCGACGCCGTCGTGCTCGTGGTGTGCACCGAGCTGTGCTCGCTGCACGTGCGCGCCTCGGACGATCCGCAGCAGATCGTCGCGGCATCCGTCTTCGCCGACGGCGCGGCCGCCGCCGTCGTGACCTCCGCCGACGTGGGCCGCCCCGGCGGCCTCGACCTCGACCGTTTCGGCACCGCGCTCACCGACGAGGGCGAGAGCGACATGGTGTGGACCATCGGCGACCACGGGTTCGAGATGGTGCTGTCAGCCGAGGTGCCGCGCATCATCGGCCGCGAGATCCGCGGCGCGGTCGACGGGTTCGTCGGCGACGACCGCCCACCCGACGTATGGGCGGTGCATCCCGGCGGCCGCAGCGTGCTCGACCGGGTCGAGTCGGGTCTGGAGCTCGACCCGCGTGCGCTCGCCGCCTCGCGGGCCGTGCTGCGCGACTACGGCAACATGTCGAGCGTGACGATCCTGTTCATCCTGCGCGCCCTGCTGCGCGACGACGCGGTGGCCGACGGAGCCCGCGTCGCCGGGCTCGCGTTCGGTCCCGGGCTGACCGTCGAGTCGGCGATGCTGACCAAGCGCGTGCCGCGTCCGCGGTCTTCCGCGGCGGAGACGCCCGCTGCCGCGACGGTTCCGGCGTGACGGGAGCGCGATGACGCTGGCCGCCCGCGACGAGGCTCTCACCGAGCTGATGGACGACCCGGGGTGCGACCCCGCGCGCCTGCGCGCCACGCTGCGCCGTTTCGACACCGTGAACCGCCTGGTCGCGGGGTGGGGCGCGGTCTACCGGTCCACACTGGGTCCGTACTTCGCCTCGCTCGGGCGTTCCGCGCGCGTGCTGGATCTGGGCTCGGGCGGCGGCGATGTCATCGTGCGCCTCGCCGCTGCCGCGCGCCACGACGGCCTCGACGTCGCCTGGACGGGCGCGGATCCCGACGAGCGCTCGCACCGGGCCGCACTCGAACGCCGGCGTCCGTCCGAGGTGACGTTCCGGTGCACGGATGCCGCGGCCCTCGTCGCCGCGGGCGAGACGTTCGACGTGGTGCTGTCGAACCATGTGCTGCATCACCTCGGCGGCGAGCTGCCGGCGTTCATCTCGGCCTCGGCGGCGCTGTCGCGCGGCCTCGTGCTGCACAGCGACATCGCACGCAGCCGGATGGCGTACGCACTCTACGCGGTCGGCATCACGCCGCTCGCCCCGGGGACCTTCCTGCGCACCGACGGTCTGCGCTCGATCCGCCGCAGCTACACCCCCGCCGAGCTCGCCGGCGCGCTCGACCGCCTGATGCCGGGGGCATGGTCGGTGTCGGCTCCGGTGGCGTTCCGCCTGCTGGCGAGGGGACGCGGGCATGGCTGAGCGCACCGCCGTCGGGCGCGGCATCCGTCTCTCCTCCGCTGTTCAGAAGGCGCGTTCTGCAGCTTCGATGCGAGCGAAGCGACCAGAACAGCCCCCTCGACCACCAGCCGTCCGCGCTCGGGGGCCGCAATCTGCGGCAGCAGCGCCCGCGCAGCCACAAGAACTCACCCCGGACCATCGGGCCGCGAGGGGACGCCGGCGTGGCTGAGGTCACGATCGTCGGAGCCGGGCCGGTGGGCATGCTGCTCGCCGGCGAGCTCGTGCGGTGCGGCGTCGACGTCGAGCTGCTGGAGCGGCGGCCCGCGGCGGGCGACGGCTCGCGCGCGATCGGCGTGCACG
>NZ_RRYE01000077.1 GCF_004010105.1 Microbacterium sp. CPCC 204701 | reverse complement strand
GGAGCCGGCGCCGGCGGCGGCATCGCGCCGTCGCAACCGCCGCCGCGGCGGCGAAGCGAAGGACGAGGCATCCGGTTCCGAGCCGCCCCAGTCCCGCCAGCGGGCCGTCGAGCTCATCACCGAGCCGCAGCGGATCAAGGGCTCCACTCGGCTCGAGGCGAAGAAGCAGCGCCGTCGCGACGGTCGCGAGGCCGGCCGCCGCCGTGCGGTCGTGACCGAGGCGGAGTTCCTCGCCCGCCGCGAGGCCGTCGACCGCGTCATGATCGTGCGTTCCCGCAACGGCCGCATCCAGATCGCCGTGCTCGAAGACAACGTGCTCGTCGAGCATTACGTCGCGCGCAGCCAGGATGCCTCGCTCATCGGCAACGTGTACCTCGGCCGCGTGCAGAACGTGCTCCCCAGCATGGAGGCGGCGTTCGTCGACATCGGCCGAGGCCGCAACGCCGTCCTGTATTCGGGTGAGGTGGACTGGGACGCCGTCGAGACGGGCAACCAGCCGCGCCGCATCGAGCTCGCGCTGAAGAGTGGCGACCGCGTGCTCGTGCAGGTCACCAAGGACCCTGTCGGGCACAAGGGCGCGCGGCTGACCAGCCAGATCTCGCTGCCGGGCCGCTACCTCGTGTACGTGCCGGGCGGTGCCATGAACGGCATCTCTCGCAAGCTGCCCGACACCGAGCGGGCGCGTCTGAAGAAGATCCTCAAGGAGGTGCTCCCCGAGTCGTCGGGCGTGATCGTGCGCACCGCCGCCGAAGGCGCCACCGAGGACCAGCTGACGCGCGACGTGCAGCGTCTGACGAATCAGTGGGAGCACATCAGCAAGCAGATCGAGTCGATCCAGGCCCCGGCGCTGCTGCACTCCGAGCCGGACCTGCTGGTCAAGATCGTGCGCGACGTCTTCAACGAGGACTTCTCGAAGATGCTGATCCAGGGCGACGACGCACACCACACGATCACGAAGTACCTCGAGTCGGTGGCTCCCGACCTGCTCGAACGGGTCGAGCGGTTCGAGGGCGACCAGGACCCGTTCGACGAGTTCCGCGTGACCGAGCAGATCGAGAAGGCGCTCGACCGCAAGGTGTGGCTGCCCTCCGGCGGCTCGCTCGTGATCGACCGCACCGAGGCGATGACGGTCGTCGACGTCAACACGGGCAAGTTCGTCGGCTCGGGCGGAAACCTCGAAGAGACCGTCACGAAGAACAACCTCGAGGCCGCCGAGGAGATCGTCCGCCAGCTGCGGCTGCGCGACATCGGCGGCATCATCGTGGTCGACTTCATCGACATGGTGCTCGAGTCCAACCGGGACCTGGTTCTGCGCCGCCTGGTGGAGTGCCTGAGCCGCGACCGGACCAAGCATCAGGTCGCCGAGGTGACATCTCTCGGCCTCGTGCAGATGACCCGCAAGAAGCTGGGCCTCGGACTTCTCGAGACCTTCAGCGAGCCGTGCGAGGTCTGCGCGGGGCGCGGGCTCATCGTGCACCACGACCCGGTCGTCAAGCACCGCACGGCGGCGCCCGCAGGGTCGTCCGGCCGTCGCTCGCGCGGCGGAGCGTCGCAGCCGCCGAGCGGCTCGAACGGCACGCACGTCATCACCGAGGGCGTGAAGTCGGCACTCGCCCAGATCGCGGCGTCCACGATCCACCACGGCGACGAGGCGCAAGCACCCGTGGCGACCGTCGCGGTGGAGGAGGCCCCGGCGGTCGAGCGTCCGAAGAAGCAGCGCAAGAAGCGCCAGGATGCGGCCGCGAAGGCGCCCAAGACCGAGAAGGACATGCTGCTCGACTCGGTGCTCCAGGCGCTTCCCGAGCCCAAGGCGCCCGGACAGGGCCGCGCGCGGCGTCGCGTGACGACGGCGGCGCTCACCGGCACGCCCGTCCCGCACACGCCGACGGAGGACTGAGGCGGCGAGCGCCGCGGGTGTTCAGCGCCTGCGACGCTCGCGCCCGGTCACGCGGAGCCCGGAGGCGATGAGCCGGCGCACGAGCTCGCGACCGCTCACGTGCTGTGCGCCCGCTGCGACCAGTCGTTCATGCGCGTCCTCGGGGACGTCGTAGTGGTCGAGGTCGAAACCGCGGCGGGAGATGCCGTTCGCCGCCGCGAAGGCGTGGAGCTCGTCGAGATCCGAGTCGCTCACCAGATGCGCCCACAGGCGGCCGTGGGCGGGCCACAGCGCGTCGTCGATGAGGATCGCCACGTGCCGATCCTACGCACCGGCGGAGCGGGCGCGGATGCGTGAGCGGAGCCCGAACCCTCAGCTTTTGCGGTGGTCTCCCGCATCCGGTAAAGTAGCCCTTTGGTGCGTCGAGAAATCCGCGCCGCGTCTTTCGTGACATCCCGAGCGCGTGCGCTCCCAGAAGAAACAGGTGTGAAGTGGTTTACGCAGTTGTGCGCGCCGGTGGCCGGCAGGAGAAGGTCGAGGTCGGCACGATCGTCGTTCTCGACCGCCAGGCGGCGAAGGTCGGCGACAAGATCGAGCTCCCGGCGGTGCTCCACGTGGACGGCGACACCGTCACCACCGACGCCGACAAGCTCTCGAAGGTGACCGTGACGGCCGAGGTCCTCGGTGAGGAGCGCGGCCCGAAGATCGTGATCCAGAAGTTCAAGAACAAGACCGGCTACAAGAAGCGCCAGGGGCACCGTCAGGACCTCACGCGCGTCAAGGTCACCGGCATCAAGTAAGTCCGCCCGAGCAGGCAGAGAAGAGACGCAGAGATGGCACACAAGAAGGGCGCAAGCTCCACCCGCAACGGTCGTGACTCCAACGCGCAGCGCCTCGGCGTGAAGCGCTTCGGCGGTCAGGCCGTCAACGCCGGCGAGATCCTCGTCCGCCAGCGCGGCACCCACTTCCACCCCGGCGCCAACGTCGGCCGAGGTGGCGACGACACGCTGTTCGCCCTGGCCGCCGGTGCGGTCGAGTTCGGCCAGAAGGGCGGCCGCAAGGTCGTCAACGTCGTGGCGGCCGCGGAGTAGCCTTCGACAGGCTCAGACACCGCGAGAGTGGTGCAGACTTCCAGGACGGGGCGGGCTTCGGCTCGCCCTTTCCCTTTATCCCTTCCCGGGCTCCGGGAAGACACCACATCTGAGGGGGACGCATGGTCACGTTCGTCGATCGCGTGACGCTGCACCTGCGCGCGGGCAAGGGCGGCAACGGCTGCGTCTCGGTGCGCCGTGAGAAGTTCAAGCCCCTCGCAGGCCCCGACGGAGGCAATGGCGGCCACGGCGGCGACGTCGTCCTGGTCGCCGATCCGCAGGTCACCACTCTGCTTTCGTACCACCATTCGCCGCATCGCGCGGCGGGCAACGGCGGTTTCGGCATGGGTGACAACCGCTCCGGGGCTGCGGGTGAGTCGCTCGACCTTCCGGTTCCGGTCGGCACGGTCGTGAAGGACGTCTCGGGCGAGACGCTCGTCGACATGATCGAGCCCGGCATGCGATTCGTCGTCGCGCCGGGTGGTCAGGGGGGTCTCGGCAACGCGGCTCTCGCGAGTCAGAAGCGCAAGGCCCCGGGCTTCGCGCTGCTGGGCACTCCGGGGTGGGAGGGCGATGTCGTCCTCGAGCTCAAGACGGTCGCCGACGTCGCCCTGGTGGGCTTCCCGTCGGCGGGCAAGTCGAGCCTCATCGCCGCCGTCTCGGCGGCGCGGCCGAAGATCGCCGACTACCCCTTCACGACGCTGCATCCGAACCTCGGAGTCGTCCAGGCGGGCGAGGTCCGTTACACGATCGCCGACGTGCCCGGTCTCATCGAGGGCGCGAGCGAGGGCAAGGGCCTGGGTCTGGAGTTCCTGCGTCACGTCGAGCGCTGCACCGCGCTGGTGCACGTGCTCGACTGCGCCACACTCGAGCCCGGCCGCGACCCGCTGAGCGACCTCGACGTCATCCTGGCCGAGCTCGCCGCGTACCCGGTCCCGGAGGGGCAGACACCCCTCCTCGAGCGCCCGCAGGTCATCGCTCTCAACAAGGTGGACGTGCCCGAGGCGAAGGACCTCGCCGTCCTGGTGCGGCCCGACCTCGAGGCGCGAGGGTATCGCGTGTTCGAGATCTCCACCGTGAGCCACGAGGGCCTCCGACAGCTGACCTTCGCGCTGGGCGAGATCGTCGCCGCCCACCGCGCCGTGCTCGCCGCGATGCCGGCCGCCGAGCGCATCGTGATCCGGCCGAAGGGCTCCGACAAGGAGTTCGCGGTGCGCGTCGAAGGCGGCACGTACGGCAACATCTACCGCATTCTGGGCGACAAGCCGGTGCGGTGGGTGCACCAGACCGACTTCCAGAACGACGAAGCCGTCGGCTACCTCGCCGATCGCCTGGAGCGCCTCGGCGTCGAGAACGAACTCTACCGGGCCGGTGCGACGCCGGGTGCGACCGTGGTCATAGGCGAGGGCGACGGCGTCGTGTTCGACTGGCAGCCCGCGCTCTCGTCGGCGGCCGAGCTCATGACGGCCCCGCGTGGCACCGATCCGCGACTGTACGACGGCGGGCGGCGCACCAGCAACGAGCGCCGCGAGCAGTACCACGAGCGGATGGATGCCAAGGCCGAGGCCCGAGCCCAACTCGAGGCCGAGCGGATCGCGGGGGCCCTGCAGGACGAGGAGAACGCGTGAGCGCAGCCGAACGCGCCGACATCCCGTATGCGCGACGCGTGGTGGTGAAGGTCGGGTCGTCGTCGATCAGCGGCGACAGCGCGCACAGGATCGGGCCGCTCGTCAACGCCCTCGCCGCGGCACACGCACACGGCACCGAGATCGTGCTCGTGTCGTCGGGTGCCATCGCTACGGGCATGCCGTTCCTCCTGCTCGACGAGCGCCCGAGCGACCTCGCAACGCAGCAGGCGGCGGCGGCGGTCGGCCAGAACGTGCTGATCTACCGCTATCAGGAGGCGCTTCGGCCGTTCCGGATCGTCGCGGGGCAGGTGCTGCTGACCGCGGGCGACCTCGAGAACGCCACTCACCGCTCCAACGCCCGGCGAGCCATGGAGCGGCTGCTGGGCCTGCGCATCCTGCCCATCGTCAACGAGAACGACACCGTCGCCACCCACGAGATCCGCTTCGGCGACAACGACCGGCTCGCGGCGCTCGTCGCGCAGCTGATCGGGGCCGACGCGCTGGTGCTGCTGAGCGACATCGAGTGCCTGTACACGCATCCGCCGGACGATCCGGGCGCGCTGCCCATCCCGCGCGTCGCGTACGGCGACGACCTCCACGGGTTCGAGTTCGGCTCGGTCGTCGTCAACAGCGTGGGCACAGGGGGAGCGGCGACCAAGGTCTCGGCGGCGCGTCTGGCAGCTGCCGCCGGCATCGGCGTGCTCGTCACGAGCGCCGACCGCGTGGGCGAGGCGCTGACCGGCGCCGAGATCGGCACGTGGTTCCAGCCGAACCCCGAGCCCACCGCAGGCCCCGCGACGGGCGCGGTGCGCACCGCCGCCGATAAACTGGGCTGATGACGATCACTGCCACGACGGCACGGGAACGGATGCTGCTCGCCAAGGAGGCGGCGCGCACCGTCGGCCTCCTCGGCGACGGGGCCAAGCGGGACGCGCTGCTGGCCATCGCAGAAGCCATCGAGGCCGCGGCGCCCGAGGTCGTCGCCGCGAACGCGGAGGACCTGCGGCGCGGACGCGAGACCGGCCTGTCGGAGGCCCTTCAGGACCGGCTCCGCCTGGACGAGCCGCGTGTCGCGGCACTGGCCACGGCGGTGCGAGAGATCGCCGCTCTTCCCGACCCGGTGGGGCGCGTTCTCGACGAGCGCACGCTCGCCAACGGCGTGTCGCTGACGAAGGTCGCGGTGCCCTTCGGCGTGGTCGGGTCGATCTACGAGGCGCGGCCGAACGTCACCGTCGACATCGCCGCGCTCGCACTGCGGTCCGGCAACGCGGTGGTGCTGCGCGGAGGGACCGCCGCCGAGCGAACGAACTCCGCCCTCGTTCGCGCGATGCGCGAGGCGCTCGCCTCGCGCGGCATCGACCCCGAGGCGATCCAGACGGTCGACGAGTTCGGCCGCGAGGGCGCCCGCGAGCTCATGCACGCGCGAGGGATCGTCGACGTGCTGGTGCCTCGTGGCAGCGCGCAGCTGATCGAGACGGTCGTCGCCGAGTCGTCGGTTCCCGTCATCGAGACCGGCGCGGGCGTCGTCCACATCGTGCTCGACGAATCGGCACCGCTCGAGTGGGCCCGCGACATCGTCGTGAACGCGAAGGTGCAGCGGCCGAGCGTGTGCAACGCCGTCGAAACCGTTCTCGTCCACCGCGGCGCTGCGGAGCGACTCGTCGGACCGGTGGTGACCGCGCTGCAGGAGAGGGGCGTCACTGTTCACGGCGACGGCGCGGTACAGGAGCTCGCGGCGGGGGTCACTCCGGCGACCGACGCCGACTGGGCGACCGAGTACTTGAGCCTCGACATCGCGATGCGCGTCGTCGACGACCTCGACGACGCGCTCGCGCACATCCGCCGCTATTCCACGCATCACACCGAGTCGATTGTGACCCGGGATGCCACGAGCGAGGAACGCTTCCTCGCCGAGGTGGACTCGGCTGTGGTGATGGCCAACGCCTCGACGCGCTTCACCGACGGCGGCGAGTTCGGCTTCGGCGCCGAGGTCGGCATCTCGACGCAGAAGCTGCACGCACGCGGCCCGATGGGGCTCGCCGAGCTCACGAGCTCGAAGTGGCTCGCGCGCGGTGCCGGACAAGTCCGCGCGTGAGGCATAAACTGGATCAGTCCCGCGCCTCTTGAGGCGGACCCGAACGGAGCCCGAATGACACTCGCCACGATCATCGCCCTCGCCGCCGAAGAGACGGAGCACCACGGCAATGTCGCGCTCGAGACTGTCGGCTACGGCATCGTGGCGATGGTGGTCTTTGCCGGCTTGGCACTCGTGACGCTGTCTCACCGCAATGTGGCCAACCGGCACTCGCGCAAGGCCGACGCCTACGCGAAGGCCCACGCGAACGACGTCCAGCGAGCGGGGCACGGCCACTAGGCCGACTGCATGTCGGTGACGGGAGCCCCGAGGATCGGGGTCATGGGTGGGACGTTCGATCCCATCCATCACGGTCACCTGGTCGCCGCCAGCGAGGTGGCGCAGTGGTTCGATCTCGACGAGGTCGTGTTCGTCCCCACGGGTCGGCCGTGGCAGAAGGTGGAGGTCTCGCCCAGCGAGCACCGGTATCTGATGACCGTCATCGCCACGGCATCCAACCCCCGCTTCACGGTGAGCCGCGTCGACATCGACCGCTCCGGACCCACGTACACCATCGACACGCTCCGCGATCTGAAGACGCTCCGCCCGGATGCCGAGCTGTTCTTCATCACAGGCGCCGACGCCTTAGCGCAAATTCTCAGTTGGAGAGACCATGATGAGTTATGGGACCTCGCCCATTTCGTCGCGGTGTCTCGTCCAGGGCACGTCCTGAACACCGAAGGACTGCCGAGCGACGACGTGAGCCAGCTCGAGATCCCCGCCCTCTCGATCTCGTCGACGGACTGCCGTGACCGGGTGAGGCGAGGACACCCCGTGTGGTACCTCGTTCCCGACGGGGTCGTCCAATACATTGCGAAGCATCATCTCTACCGGAGCAAGGAATGAGTACACCCGAGCAGCCGGCAACGCCACCCCTCACGCGCAAGCAGATGCGCGAGATCCGCAACACCGGTTCCACGCCGGTGATCACAGGCACGCCGTCGGCGGATGACGCGCCGACCCCCACGACGACGCCGCCGGCCCCGTCGGCTCCGGTCACCGGGGCGCCCTTTCCACGACCGGCCGAACCCCCCGTGGTCCCGCCACCGCCGGTCGCGGACTCCGCAGTCGACCTCGGAGTCTCTCCGCTCACCCGCCGCCAGGCGCGCCAGCAGGAGAAGATCCGCACCGCCTCGGTGCCGGTCATCACACCGGAAGTCGTCGCCGCGCACGCCGCGGCCACGGGCTCGGCACCGTCCTTCGCGCCGCCCGTCGCCCCCGTGCCGGCTCCCCAGCCGCAGCGTTCGCCGTTCTCCACCCCGGAGGAGCCGAGTGCACCCGAGAGCACCGAGAGCGGCATGCACGACCTCTTCGGCCTGCCCCGCACGCAGAGCGAGCAGACCGAGGAGCGCGAGGAGGTCGACTCGTCGATCTGGGCGCGGCCCGTCCAGCCGGCTCCTCAGCGTGAGGCGCCCGCTGCCGAGGTCCGGCCGGTCGAGGCTCCGGGCGCCGACACAGTCGACGAGGCGGAGGACGCCGCGATCCGCGACGTCTTCTCGGGCACGACGCCCGACGAAGACGAGCGCGACGCACCTAAGGCCGTCGTCAGCCCGCTCCTCGGGGCGGGTCTGCTCGGCAAGGAGGCCACGTCGTCCGCTCCCGTTGCGGCGCCCGAGCTGCCGGCATCGTTCGACCAGCTGCTTTCGCGGTCGACCGGTGCGATTTCGGTCCCGAACGCGCTCATCGTGTCGCAGGCGCCCGAGGTGTCGCAGCTCGTCGGGCCGGTCACAGCAACCGGCGAGGTGCTGGTCACGGGCACGTTCAACCTTCCCGAGGGCCTGGGTTCGACCGGTCACGCCAAGGGCACCGCCGACGGCAAAGAGATCGACGCGACGCTGGTCGACGGCGAGCTGCCGTCGCACTCGTCGCCGACGCCGATCGCCGCGAGCGCCGCGGTGAGCACGGTCAAGATGCCCGGTGAGGTCATCAAGCCCCCGACGCCCGAGAAGGGCAACCGACTCATGATGTCGCTCGCGATCACGGCGGGTGTCCTCGCGATCGCGCTCGTCGGCGTCCTGATCCTCGCGTTCGCGACGGGAGCCCTCTGATGCCCGCGACCCCGCAGTCCCACGACATGCTCCAGATCGCCGCGACCGCGGCGGACGCGAAGGGCGGCGAGGATCTCGTCGCCCTCGACGTGTCGGGCCCGCTGCCGCTCGTCGACATCTTCCTCTTGGTCACCGGACGCAGCGAGCGCAACGTCGCCGCCATCGCGGACGAGATCGAAGACAAGCTGCTCGAGGCGGGGCACAAACGACTGCGGCGTGAGGGGCGTCAGGAGTCGCGCTGGGTGCTGATCGATTTCGGCGACCTGGTCGTCCACGTGTTCCACGAACAGGAGCGCGTGTACTACGGTCTCGAGCGCCTCTGGAAGGACTGTCCGGTGGTGCCCATCAACCTCCCCGCGCACGCCTCTGAGGAGTGACCCTGGTTCGGAGCACCGTGCGAGATGTTGTAAGCTAGACGAGTTGCCCCGCGGTTCGCGGGAAGACGTCCGGGCCTGTGGCGCAGCTGGTAGCGCACCTGCATGGCATGCAGGGGGTCAGGGGTTCGAGTCCCCTCAGGTCCACCGAAATCTCCAGTGAAGCGCTTCGCGAAACGCGGGGCGCTTTCTCCTTTCCGGATCTCGCATTCCACCCCATTGCGTCGACGGATGCCGTGAGACAGGGTGAACGCATGACCGCCGTGACCCCGTTCCTCTGGTTCGACGACGCGGCCGAAGAAGCCGTCGCCTTCTACACCGAGCTCATCCCCGACTCCGAGATCGTCTCACTGCGGCGATACCCCGACGAGGTGCCGGGGATGGGCGGCAAGGTCATGCACGTCCACTTCCGGCTCGGCGAGCGCGACTTTCTCGGCATGGACGCCGGTCCGCAGTTCCCCTTCACCGAGGCGGTCTCGCTGTATGTCCGGTGCACGGACCAGGCGGAGGTCGACCGGTATTGGCACGCGCTGACCGCCGATGGTGGGCAGGAGCAGCCCTGCGGCTGGCTCAAGGACCGCTGGGGGCTGTCGTGGCAGATCATTCCCGACCGGCTCATGGAGCTGATCCGCCATCCCGACCCTGAGGTGGCGCACCGGTCCGTGCAGGCGATGCTCCGGATGCGCCGCATCGACATCGCGGCCCTCGAGGCGGCCGCGGCGGGCGGATGACGCGCCACCGTGCGCGCCGGGTCGCGGCGGCGGTCTGCCTCGTGGCGGCACTGCTTGCGGCATCCGCGTGCAGTCCGCCATCGCCGAGTCCTGCGCCGTCGCGTGCGGTTCCGACGGTGGGC
>NZ_RRYE01000076.1 GCF_004010105.1 Microbacterium sp. CPCC 204701 | reverse complement strand
CGGCCGACGGTGTGACTCAACGCGGCGACGCGGCCGCCCTGGCGCGGTCCTGCGCCCGCAGCGGCGGCATCCGCGAGTCGCTGGCCCGACGCGAGGCGCAGGATGTCGGCGCGCACCGCCTCGGCGTTCGCGGTCGAGAGGTACTCGAGCTTGACGTTGGCATCGGTGCCCGCGCCCACCACCTCGAGCTTCGCCATGCCGAGCAGCCGCGCCACCATCGGCCGCGTCAGGTTGACGCCCTGCACGCGGTCGAGCGGCGCACGACGCTGCGTGCGGAACAGAATGCCGCTGCGCACCTCGACGTCGTCGCCGGTGATGCGGAAGGTGTGGAACCGCCACGACAGGTAGAACCCTCCGACGAGCAGCACGAGCACGGCCAGCACGGCGAGCGCCGCCACCACATAGAGGTTGTTCACGACGATGAAGTCGATCGGGTCTCCGCCGGATCCGTCCCACTGACCGACCTCGTCCTCGATCTCGGGCGCGAGCCACGGCAGGAACACGATCAGCAGCCTGTCGCGGAGGTTCGCGACGATGACGCCGATGACCACGAGGAGGAACAGCCCGCCGCGCAGCAGCGGCGTCAACGGGTGCAGTCGGTGCCACTCGCCGTCGCTCAGCGGCGAGCGCACCAGCTCGGACGGAGGAGCGGCGTGCCCGTCGACAGGCTCGGGCAGCGGGTTCACAGGCTCGGGGGCGGGATTCATAGCCCCGTGCGCCGGCTCTCGGCGACCTCGACGAGGTGGTCGCGGAGCGTCTCGGCCATGGACTGCTCGAGTCCCGGGATCACGACACCGGTCGCGGCGGCCGCCGTCACGAACTTGAGCTGCGCGATGCCGAAGCCCCGGTCGAGCGGACCGTGCGTGATGTCGATGAGCTGCATGCGACCGTAGGGGACGGCGACGAAGCGCTGCCACAGGATGCCGCGGCGGAACACGAGGTCGTCCTGGCGCAGCTGGTACCCGATCGAGCGGGCCTGGCGCGGCAGGATCGCGAGGATCCAGACGAGGATCACGGTCAGGATGCCGCCGGGGATCCACGCCCACCACTGGTGCATCAGCAGGGTCAGGACGAGGGTCGCCGCGATCACCAGTACCAGGAACGACCCGTTGGAGATCAACTGCACGCGCACGTACTTCGGCGAGATCTGGTGCCACACGCCGCCGGTGAGCTCGAGGCGGTTCGCCGACCGCGGCTCGGCGAGAGTCTGGAAGGTCTCGGCGCCGGGCGCGTCAGTGCCCGTCGATTCGGGGTTCGAGTCCGGGATCCCCGGGCTGTTCGTCATCGTCGTCCTTCCTGATGGTGCACAGGTGCTCCGCGACGAGCCCGGCCGCGACGAGGAGGGCGCCGCAGACAGCTGTCGCGATGACCGTTCCCAACGAGCCTATCGAGGGCGCGACGGGTCGGGTGGTGAGGAAGGCGAGCAGGCCCAGCCCGACTCCGCCGATCGCCGCGCCGACGATGCTCGACGCCTTCGCGAGCATCGCCACGCGCAGCGCGCGGAAAGGGTTCACCGTGCGCTTGGCCGTGCCTCGGGTCGCCTGACGGATCGGGACCGCGAGCGCGACGACGATCGCGCCCAGCGCGACCAGCAGAATCGGCAGCGACACGGCCGGGGTGAAGCTCGGGCGTCCGGACGAGGTCAGCACCTGGTCGACGAGGAACCCCGCCCCGGTGCCGAGTGCAGCCGCGAGGAGGAGGACTCCGGCGCCGGTGCGCCTCACTTCTGCCCCCGGAGGCGATCGAGCGCCCCGTCGACGCGTCCGACGCCGGGCAGCTCGGCATCGGGGTCGACCGTGAGCCATGGGCCGAGCACGAAGTCCCGCTCGGCCGCCCTCGGGTGCGGGAGCAGCAGCTGCGGATCGTCGCTGATGACGTCGCCGTACGCGATGAGGTCGAGGTCGAGAACGCGGTCCTCCCAGCCCGGCTCGAGCGCCGACCGCTCGACGCTGCGCTCACGGCCGAAGCGGCGCTCGATCGCGTGGAGGTAGCCCAGCAGCACCGACGGAGCCAGGCGCGTGGTGAGGATCGCCACGGCGTTCAGATAGGCAGGGGCTGCGGCATCCGGCCCTTCCGGCTTCACCGCCACCGACTCGATCGGCTCCGATACGCGCACGTCCTCGACGAGGGGCAGCCGCGCGAGCTCCTTGATCGCCGTGGCCATCGTCTGCGCACGGTCTCCGAGGTTCGCGCCGAGCGCGACCACCGCCTCGACCGGCGATTGCCGCGACGAAGCGGCGCCGGCGTCGATGCCTTGCGCGAGTCTCCGGTTCACGATGCCGACCTCCCCCGTTCGATCGTCACGGCGACGTCGGCGAAGGCCAACGGGATCGGCGCGTCGGGCTTGTGGACGGTGACGCGCACCGACCCGACACGGTCGTCGGCCAGCACGTGGCGCGCGACGCGGTCGGCGAGCGTCTCGAGCAGGTCGACGGGGTCTCCGCCCACGATCTGCGCCACCTGCTCGGCGAGCTCACCGTAGTGAACAGTGTCGGCGACGTCGTCGCTGGCCGCCGCGGCCCGGGTGTCGAGCCGCAGCACCAGGTCGATCACGAAGTCCTGACCGACTCGCCGCTCCTGCTCGTAGACGCCGTGACGGCCGAAGACGCGCAGGCCCGTCAGCGCGATCTCGTCGGAGACGCCCATCGGTCCGCTCCTTCCCAGTTGCCGGCCACGGTGAGAGCATCGCGCGTGGCTGCGACATCGTGCACGCGCACCGCCCACACGCCGGCCTGCGCGGCCAGCACACTGGTGACGGCGGTCGCGAGATCGCGCCGCGCCTCGGTCGCGTCGGCGGGGTCGTCGGCGAGCGCCTCGGCGAGGAATCGCTTGCGGCTCGTGCCGACGAGCACCCGGTGGCCCATGGCGACGAACCTCGGCAGTCCGTGCAGCGTCTCCCAGTTCTGCCGCCCGCGCTTGCCGAAGCCGATGCCCGGATCGACGATCACCCGGGCGGGCGGGATGCCGGCGGCCGCCGCCGCCTCGACCCGCGCGGCCAGCTCGGCCACGACCTCGGGGACGACCTCACCGTACTCGGCGTTCGCGTACATGTCGGCCGAGTGCCCGCGCCAGTGCTGCAGCACGATGTCGGCGCCCGTGGGCGCCACCGCCGCCAGCATGTCGCGGTCGGCCATCCCGCCCGACACGTCGTTGACAATGCGTGCGCCGGCCTCGACGGCGGCCAGTGCGGTCGAGGCGTTCATGGTGTCGATGCTCACCACCGCGCCCGCCTCGGCGAGAGCGCGCACCACAGAGAGCACGCGCTCCTGCTCGACGGCCGGACCCACCCGCTCGGCGCCGGGCCGCGTGGACTCGCCGCCCACGTCGAGGATGTCGGCGCCCTCCGCACGCAGCCGCAGCCCGTGGGCGACGGCGGCATCGGCATCCGCGTACCGTCCGCCGTCGCTGAACGAGTCGGGCGTGACGTTGACGACGCCCATCACGAGGGCCATCCACGGCCCCCTGAAGGTCGTGGCGCCACCGGTGGCCCCGCCATCAGCGTGATCAGCTCGGCGCGGGCGGCGGGCTCGGCGAGCTCGCCCCGCGCCGCGATCGTCACGGTCGAGGCATCCGTCTGCCTGCCGCCGCGCATCGTCACGCACTCGTGCGTCGCGTCGAGCACGACCAGCACGCCGCGGGTGTCGAGCGATGCCGCGATCGCGTCGGCGATCTGCTCGCCGAGGCGCTCCTGCACCTGAGGGCGCGACGACAGGATCTCGACCACCTTGGGCAGGGACCCGAGCCCGACGACCCGCTCCCCCGGCAGGTAGGCGATGTGCGCATGCCCGCGGAAGGGCAGGAGGTGGTGCTCGCACACCGAGCGGAACAGGATGTCGCGCAGCATGACCGCTCCCGACGGCAGCGTGTCGGGTGCCGGGCCCCGCGTCACCGAGATCGTGTGCGCGAGGGGGGCCGCGGCATCCGCCCCCACGCCCGCGAAGAACTCCGAGTACGCGTCGGCGACCCGCTCGGGCGTCTGCTTCAATCCCGGACGGTCGGGGTTTTCCCCGATCGCCTCGAGCAGTTCGCGCACGAGCGCGGCGACGCGCTCACGGTCGACGGCCACAGGCTGAGCCTACGCGGTCGCGGGACGCGCCTGCCCGCTCGGGCGACGCTTCGACGCCTTCTCGGCGACCGGCTGCTCCGCCTCGACGCTCGCGGCGAGTCCGGCCTCGTCTCGGCGCCGCGGCACCTCGACGGGGGGCAGCACCGACGGGGGGCGCTGCTCGCTCGAGAGCCACTGCGGACGCGGGGGCAGCTTCTTGATGTCCTTGAAGATCTCGGCGAGCTCGAGGTGGTCGAGGGTCTCCTGCTCGAGCAGTGCCAGCGCGAGCTTGTCGAGCACGTCGCGGTTCGCGTTGATGACCTCGTACGCCTCGTTGTGCGCCTGCTCGATGAGGTCGCGCACCTGTGAGTCGACGCGCTCGGCGATGCGCTCCGAGAAGTCGCGGCCGTGGCCCATGTCGCGGCCCATGAAGACCTCGCCCGAGGACTGGCCGAGCTTCACCGGGCCGATGTCGCCGGTCATGCCGTACTCGGTGACCATCTTGCGGGCGATGTTCGTCGCCTTCTCGATGTCGTTGGAGGCACCGGTGGTCGGGTCGTGGAACACGACCTCCTCGGCGACGCGACCGCCCATCGCGTACGCGAGCTGGTCCTGCAGCTCGTTGCGTGTGACGGAGTACTTGTCGTCGAGCGGAAGCACCATGGTGTAGCCCAGCGCCTTGCCGCGCGGGAGGATCGTGACCTTCGTGACCGGGTCGGTGTGGTTCATCGCCGCCGCGGCGAGCGCGTGACCGCCCTCGTGGTACGCGGTGATGAGCTTCTCCTTGTCTTTCATCACCCGTGTGCGGCGCTGCGGCCCGGCGAGCACGCGGTCGATCGCTTCGTCGAGCGCGCGGTTGTCGATCAGCTGCGCGTTCGAGCGGGCGGTGAGCAGCGCCGCCTCGTTGAGGACGTTGGCGAGATCGGCACCGGTGAATCCCGGGGTCTTGCGGGCGACGACCTCGAGGTCGACGCCGTCGGCCAGCGGCTTGCCGCGGCCGTGCACCTCGAGGATCTTGGTGCGGCCCTTGAGGTCGGGCGCGTCCACGCCGATCTGACGGTCGAAGCGGCCCGGGCGCAGCAGGGCCGGGTCGAGGATGTCGGGACGGTTGGTCGCCGCGATCACGATGACGTTGACCTTGGGGTCGAAGCCGTCCATCTCGACGAGCATCTGGTTCAGCGTCTGCTCGCGCTCGTCGTGGCCGCCGCCCATGCCCGCGCCGCGGTGGCGGCCCACCGCGTCGATCTCGTCGATGAAGATGATCGCCGGCGAGTTCTCTTTGGCCTGGTTGAACAGGTCGCGCACGCGGCTCGCACCGACGCCGACGAACATCTCCACGAAGTCCGAGCCCGAGATCGAGTAGAACGGCACACCGGCTTCGCCCGCGACAGCACGGGCGAGCAGCGTCTTGCCGGTTCCGGGAGGGCCGTACAGCAGCACGCCCTTCGGAATGCGAGCACCGACGGCCTGGAACTTCGCCGGGTCCTTCAGGAACTCCTTGATCTCGTCGAGCTCTTCGATCGCCTCGTCGGCTCCGGCGACATCGCCGAACGTGACCTGCGGCATCTCCTTGGTCACGAGCTTGGCGCGCGACTTGCCGAACTGCATGACCTTGCTGCCCCCGCCCTGGGCGGACGACAGCAGGAACCAGAACAGCAGGCCGAGCAGCAGGATCGGCAGAAGCAGCGAGAGGAACCCGTCGAACCACGTCGCGCGCGGCACCGTGTCGTTGAAGCCGTCCTCGGGGTCAGCGGCGTTGATCGCCTCGACGACCTCGTCCGCACGCGCCGACACGTAGTAGAACTGCACGTCGGTCGCGCCCTCGTACTCCTTCGAGAGGGTCATGTCGACGCGCTGATCGCCGTCGGTGTTGACGACCTCGGTGACCGTGTCGCCGGCCAGGAGCTCGAGACCCTCTTGCGTCGAGATCTGCTTCGCTCCGTTCAGGCTCGAGATGAGCGAGAACCCCACGACGAGGAAGACCCCGATGATGAGGACGTAGAAGAGCGGGTTGCGGGTGATCTTCTTGAAGTCCATGGTGCGGGCGTGTGCCCGACCCCTTTCGTCGACGAGCCGCGGCGGGCCGGAATGCGGCCGCCGACGGTTGAATCAGGGTATCGCGGGGTTCCTAGGCGCAGTCTGTGCATTCGCCCCCGGCGTAATCGCCTAGGAGTAAATGTGGGGGGCGAGCACGGCCACGTCGCGCAGGTTGCGGTAGCGCTCGGCGTAGTCGAGGCCGTACCCCACGACGAACTCCGTCGGGATGTCGAACCCGACGTACTTGCAGGGCACCTCGACCTTCGCAGCCTCGGGCTTGCGCAACAACGCGAAGACCTCGACGGATGCCGCGCCGCGGGCCGCGAAGTTCTCCAGCAGCCAGCTCAGGGTCAGGCCGGAGTCGATGATGTCCTCGACGATGAGCACGTGCTTGCCGAGGATGTCGGTGTCGAGGTCCTTGCGGATCTGCACGACACCGCTCGACTTGGTGCCGGCGCCGTATGACGACACCGCCATCCAGTCCATCGGGACCAGGGCGGGCAGCGCCCGCGAGAAGTCGGCCATCACCATGACCGCGCCCTTCAGGACGCCGACGAGCAGGAGGTCCTTGCCGTCGTAGTCGGCGGCGACCTGGGCCGCGATCTCTTCGAGCTTGGCTCGGATCTGCTCCTCGGTGACGAGGACTTCGGTGATGTCACTGGAGACGTCGGCCGCGCGCATGCGACGAGTCTACGTGGGCGCGTCGTGGTCGCCGCGGACCGTCTGCGGGCTGACGACCAGCACGCCGAGAATCTCGGCCAGACCCGGCGCGGAGGGAACCCACGTCACCTCGATGTACCAGTCGCCGCTGTCGAGCTCCTGGCGGAACCCGTCGGTGACCCAGCCGTCGACCTCGCGGACGCGCGACTGCGTCCAGCCCTCGGCCGAGAGATGCCCCGACACGGCATCGAATGCCCGGGCGGAGGCATCCGTCTCGGCGATCAGGTTGAGGTCCTCGCGAGCCTGCCACCATGCCGGATCGGCGGGCGTCGGCGCCCCCTCCGTCGGGCCGAATCGCGGCTCCGACTCGGAGAACGCACGTTCGGCGATCAGCTCCTCGGGCACGACGGCGACCGTGTCGGCCAGAAGGCGTTCGGCCTCGGAGCGGAACTCGTCGAGTCGGCTTTCTTCGGGCATGCTGCATCCTCCGAGCGAGAAAACGAGGGCCGCGACGACGGCGGCGACGAGCCGGCGCATCGATCAGCCCACCTCCACGTAGACGGGTTCGTAGTCGTCGCGATCGATGCCGTCGATCGTGATCGGGTGGCCGCCGGCGACGATGATCTCGTCCTCGGCGTAGAGCTCGGCCTCACCGCCCGTGATGACCGCGACCATGTTCTCGAACGAGGTCGAGCCGGGCGTGTAGATCGAGCTGTGGCTGTCGATCGCCGAGGGAGTGCCGTTGCCGGGGACGTCGAAGTCCTCGATGTCGTCGCTGTCCGGATCGGACGCGTCGATCCACCCCGTCTCGAGCCGAGTCACTCCGCCTGCGGTGAGCGTCGACTGTCCGTGCAGGGCGTGGAGGTCGCCCTCGCGGCCCTGGATGAGCCCGACGACGAGATCGTTGCGGCTCATCATGGCGTAGTGGGGCACCTCTGAAGTATGCGGGAAGTCGGCGACGCCCGAGACGCCGTCTCCCATGCCGGCGGCCGCGACGTAGAGGATGCGGTCGGCGCGCAGCCCGGCCGCCTCGGCCAGCCCGACCGTCGCACCGCCGTAGCTGTGACCGACCACGGTGAGCGTCGCGTCGGCCGGGAGGATGATGCCGGCGGCGAAGTCGCGCAGACGCGGCGCGAGGTCGTGCGAGTACGAGGTGCTCATCGCCTCGGGGATCGACTGGGGGAACGCCCCGCCCGCCCACTGGAAGACGGCGGACCGACGCCCCGCGGCGTGCTGCAGGTCGGCGGCGTGGCCGTCGCCGAAGTCGGTCATGTTCGATCCGGTTCCCGGCACCGAGATCGCGACGGACTCCACCCACGAGGGGATGTCGCCCGTCACCGGGTCGATGGGCCCGTGATAGGTCGCGATCGCATCGAGCGACGGATCGAACACCACCACGCGCGCGCCGATCTCGACCCGAGAGAGGCCGGACTCGTCGGTCACGCGGACCTCCTGGGTGAGCAGGTCCCGGTACGAGTCGATGAGGCGCTGCTGCTCGGCGATGAGGTCGTCGTACACCTGCTCGATCGCGTCACGGCTGTGATACGCGCTGTCGAGCGCAGCATCGCGCACGGCCTCGAGCCGCTCGATCTCGGCTTCGCGCGCGGCGATCTCGGCCTCGATGTTGAGGCGGTTGGCCGCGACGCGGTCGGCGATGGGGATCCCGTCCAGATTGCCGATGATCTCGGGCGCAGCGGCGATGAGCGCGTCCCGCTCCGCACGATCGAGGCTGTCCCACACCTGCCGCACGAGCGCCGGATCGCCGAGCGCGGCGATCTGCTCGGCCGTCACGTCGTCGGTGTCGCCGGCCCACAGCGCGGTCGCGGCGACGAAGCCGCTCGCGCCGACGACGCCGTCCTGGGTGATCGCGGCGACGAGCGGGATGCCCGAGAGCCGTGCGGCCGTGTCATGGTCGAGCTGATCGCGCTCATCGCGCAGTGCGTTGTACGCCGCACGCGACGACCGGTAGTCGTCGATCGCCCCTTGCCAGCGGTCCAGCAGCGATGGGTCGTCGAGGTACAGCCACGACGGCAGCACGTCGTCCCAGTCCAGCGCCCAGCCCACGACGAACTCCGATGCGGCGTTCAGGGCGGCAGATCGCCGAGTCGTGACGGCGGCGTAGTCGGACTCGGCGTCTGCCCGCGCGGAGCGGGCGCGACGCTTCAGGTCTGCGACGGCGTCCGCGTAGTCCTCGATCACGCCGGCAGCCTCGTCGGCGGCATCCGCGACCTCCGTGAAGCGCGACGCGAGCACGGTGATGCGCGGGCGCAGCGCGTCGACGCTCACCGCCGACACCGGTGACAGGGCACTGAGGGCCCTGTTCGACGAAGCACTGCGCTCGCGCTGCGCGCCGGCCCGGGCGCGAAAGAACCGCGCGAGGTCGCGGATGCCGTCGACGTCGCCCTCGCCGGGGTCGGCCGCAAGGCCCGGGAGCGTCATCCGCCGGTCCCGGCCATCTGCGCATCCAGGGCGAGCAACTCGGTGTGCACCGTGCTCACGTCGGCCGACAGGTCGTCGCCCACACCGACAAGAGCTGTCACCGCGTGGCGCACCAGCGCATCGACGCTGCCGACGGCGGACTCCACCACGGTCGATCCGAGAGCGCCGAAGGCCACGCAGAGCGTATCGACCGGGGCGTCGCCTGCGTCGAGCAGGTGCGAGATCGCCTCGGCGAAATCGGAGTCTGAGAACTCGACGTCTGCCATGATCGCCACCCACCCTAGCCACCCGACGACCCGCGGGCGAAGGGGACAATTCCCCATGCCGAGCGGCCCCGGATCAGCGTGCGGTGAACTCGATCCGCCCGCCGACGCGGCGGGCGCGACATCCGGGGAGGTCGATGTGTCCCTGCCCCGACCAGTCCGTGACGAGTCGTGCGACCTCGAGGGTCTGCGCGCGGGTAAGGCTCTCGTGGAACTCGCTGGCCACCACGTGCCGGATGATGCGGTTGCGCAGCGCCGCCGGGTTCGCCGCGAGCGCGGCCACCGACACCGAGATGCCGGCCTCAGCGTGCTCGACGATGTCTTCGATCGTCTCGTGCATCATCTCATCGAATGCCTCCGCGTCTTCGCGCAGCTGCGCGGCCGTGCGAGCGAGCGCGTCGGCGATGCCGGGGCCGAGCTCGGCCTCGAGCACCGGCAGCACCTTCTCGCGCACGCGCACACGCGCGTAGCGAGGGTCGGCGTTGTGAGGGTCGTCCCATGGCTCGAGGCCCTCCGCCGCGCAGGCCGCCCGGGTCGTCGCGCGGCGCACGCCGAGGAGCGGC
>NZ_RRYE01000075.1 GCF_004010105.1 Microbacterium sp. CPCC 204701 | reverse complement strand
CACCCGGTGCGCGTGCTCTCGTACGGGCTCACGCGCGACGGGGGCGGCGCGGGCCGCACCCGCGGCGGCACCGGCATCACGCGGGTCGTGGAGTTCACCGAGAACTCCACGGTCACGATCGTCGCCGACCGCGACCGCAGCCGGCCGTACGGCCTGCTGGGCGGCCACCCCGGCGCGAACGCGAGATTCGAACTCGTTCTTCCCGACGGGGAGGTGCGAGCACTGTCCAGCAAGACGCCGCCGACTTCTGTACCCGCCGGGGCTCGCCTGACGTTCACGTGCGCCGGCGGGGGCGGCTACGGCGCGCCGTCGGCGCGCCCGATCGCCGACATCCAGGACGACGTCGACGATGAATACCTCACCCCAGAGGCGGCGCAGCGCGACTACGGCGTGACCGTGACGCGCGTCGCGGGTCGTGTCGAGGGCGAGTGGGTGGTCTCGCGATGACGGCGTCCGAGGCCGCTGGTGCTTCCCGCGGCCGCTTCGCCGGTCGTGTGGCGCTGGTCACCGGAGCCGTCGGTGGTATCGGGTTCGCCGCCGCCGCGCGGCTCGCGGCGGAGGGCGCGGTCGTGGCCGTAGCCGACATCCGGGGCGATGCGGCGGGGGATGCTGCATCCCGCCTTCCAGATGCGTTCGGAATCACCGTGGACGTCGCCGACGAGGCTTCAGCCCAGGCCGCCGTCGACGCGGTCGCCGAGCGATGCGGCCGGCTGGACGTACTCGTGAACAACGCAGGCGTGATTCGCGACAACCTGTTGCACCGCATGACGCTGGACGAGTGGGATCTGGTGCTCGACGTGCACCTGCGCGGTGCCTTCCTCATGAGCCGGGCCGCGCAGCGGGTCATGGTGCCCGCGGCGTACGGCCGCATCGTGAGCCTCTCGAGCATCGCCGCGACGGGCAACCGCGGGCAGTCGAACTACTCCGCCGCGAAAGCGGGGATCGTCGGGTTCACGAAGACGCTGGCGCTCGAGCTGGGGCGGTACGGCATCACCGCGAACGCCGTCGCCCCGGGTTTCGTGGCGACGGAGATGACCGATCGCACGGCGGAGCGGATCGGCGTGACGCCAGAGGAGTTCCGCCGGCGCACCGCCGAGGCGACACCCGTACGCAGGGTCGGCACACCCGACGACATCGCGACGGCCATCGGGTTCCTCGCGGCGGAGGAGGCGGGCTTCATCACCGGTCAGGTGCTCACCGTAGACGGCGGACTAGACCTGTGACGGCGCTGCGTGCCACGCTGGCGGAGCTGCCCGGACTCGTCGGCCGTGAGCTCGGCCCCACGCCGTTCCGCGAGATGACTCAGGGCGACGTCGACGCGTTCGCAGCGCTGACAGGCGACGCGCAGTGGATCCATGTTGACGCCGAGCGTGCGGCCCCCTTCGGCGGCACCATCGTTCACGGTCTTCTGATCCTGGGCCTGCTCGGCGGGGTGTGGGGCGATCTGCTCGACGTCGCCGACGCCCGCCGCGCGCTCAACTACGGCCTCGACCGCGTGCGCTTCCTCGCCCCAGTGCCCGTCGGGGCGCGGATCGCGGCTGCGGCGACCCTCGCCGCGGCGGACGCCCGCGTCGATGGCATCCGTCTGACCCTCGACGTGCGGTTCTTGGTGCACGGTGCCGACCGGCCCGCCGTCGTCGCCGCCTCCCTCGTCCTGTTCCAGCACTGAGAGTTGCCCATGCGCCTGTACTCAACCACCGACCCGTACGACTTCGAATCGCGGCTGACGGAAGCCGAACGTGCGGTGCTCGTGCGCCTTCGCACGTTCCTCGACCGCGAGGTCGCCCCGATCGTCGACGACTACTGGGAACGAGGGGAGTTCCCCGTTCACCTTCCCGACCTGTTCGCGGCCGAGCGCTTCCTGGATCCTGCGGAGCTGCGGGAGGCCGGCGAGGACCCCAGTGCGCTGTTCATCGGCTTCCGAGTGATGGAGATCGCCCGCGTCGACGCCTCCGTGTCAACCTATTTCAGCGGTCAGGCGACCATGATCATCGGCGCCGTCCTGCACGGCGCCGATGACGCGCAGATCGCGGAGTGGATGCCGCGCATCGACACCTATGACTTGCGCGGGGTGTTCGCGATCACCGAGCCCGATCATGGTTCGGACGTCGCGCGCGGCATGCGCACGACGGCACGGCGGGACGGGGGCGAGTGGCTGCTGGACGGGCGCAAGATGTGGATCGGGAGCGCCGCCTACGCGACGCACGTGTGCGTTGTGGCCCGCGAGGAGTCCGGAGCGATCCGCGCCTTCCTGGTGCCGACCGACGCGCCGGGACTGACGATCGAAAAGATCGCGGGCAAGGCGTCGCTGCGCATCGTGGACAACGCCCGCATCACGCTCGAGGGCGTGCGCGTGCCCGAGAGCGCCCGGCTACAGCGGGTCGAGCGCTTCGCCGACGTTGCCCGGATGCTGCGCCACATGCGCGCGAGCACCGTGTGGCAGGCGGTCGGCGTGCAGATGGGTGCGTACGAGAACGCGTTGCGCTACGTCACCACGCGCGAGCAGTTCGGCCGCGAGATCGGCCGCTTCCAGCTCGTGCAGGAGAAGATCGCGCGCATGCTCGGCAACATCACCGCATCACTGGGAATGGCCGTGCGCCTGGCCGAGCTGCAGCAGCAGGGCGTGTACCGCGACGAGGACTCGGCCCTCGCGAAGTACTGGGTGTGCGCGCGCCTTCGCGAGACGGTGGCGCTCGCCCGCGAGGTGTGCGGCGGCAACGGCATTCTGCTGGTCACGGGCGTCGCCCGGCACTTCGCCGACGCCGAGGCGATCTACACCTACGAGGGCACCAACGAGATCTCCGCACTGATGGCGGGCCGTGCGGCGACCGGTCTCAGCGCATTCATCTGAGAGGAACACCCACCATGTCGCATCTGGTCACATCCGGCCTGCACACTGCCCCGGACCCGTCGCGGCGCATCGTCGGGGGCGAAGGCGTGCATCTGCACCTCGCCGACGGCACGCGCCTGCTGGACGCCTCGAATACCGGCGCTCCGCTCGGGCACGGTCATCCGGCGATGGTCGAGGCGCTGCGCGAAGCCGCCGCATATCCGGTCGTCAACGAGGGACACTCGTGGGCCGAGCGCGAAGACGTCGCCGACGAGCTCGTCGCGACCGCGTTCGGCGGCGAGGACTGGGTCGGCGGCATCCGGTTCGGCATGAGCGGCAGCGAGGTCAACGACATCGCGCTCAGCCTCGCCCAGTCCGTCACCGGGCGGGCGCCCGTCGTCACGAGGGAACGCGCCTATCACGGCCTCGTCGGCCTCTCACGTGACGTCACCGTCCAGCCGCAGTGGCACGGCGGTCTCTCGGCGCTCAGTGGCCACGTCAGCCGGCCCGCGTCGGGCGTCGAGGTGCGCACCATCGGTCACCCGGGTGGAAGCGCCTACGCCGCGGACGGGAGAACGGATGCCACCGTGCCGGCGGCCGCCGACCTGGTTGCACTCGAGGGTGCGGCTGCGGTCATCGTGGACTACACGCAGGGCGGCTTCTACTACGATCCGGCCTATCAGGACGCCGTCGCCCAGCGGGCGCAGGAGTCCGGGGCGCTATGGATCGCCGACGAGGTCGTGACCGGGCTCGGTCGCAGCGGCCGGTGGATGCAATTCACCGGCGCGGCCTCGCGCCCAGACATCGTGACCCTCGGCAAGCCTCTCGCGGGCGGCGCCGTCCCGGCGGGCGCGGTGGTGCTCTCCAAGCGCGTGCTGGAGGTGCTCGAGACGGCCAAGTGGCAGAACTACAGCACGTTCCGCGCGCACCCCGTCGTGGTCCACGCCATCCGTGCGCATCTGCGGGTCGCCGCGGCCGAGGGGCTCCCGCAGCGCGCGGTCGAGCTGGGAGCCGAGTTCGGCAGCATGCTCGCAGACCTCGGGCGGCGGCATCCGTCCGTCACTCGCGTCGCCGGCAATGGCCTGCACTGGACCGTCGAGCTGCCCGGACCGGACTGGCGCTCGTGGCGCTCGACGTCGATGCAGACGCACCTGTCGGACCTCGTGGTGGGCGAGGCCCGGATGCGCGGGGTGCAGATCAGCACGAGCGACGAGCCCACGTCGCTTTTCCTCGCGCCGCCGCTCATCATCGAACGCGCCGAACTCGAGCGCATCGTCGACTCCGTCGATGCCGGACTGACCGTGGCGGACCGCGCGCTCGAGGAGCAGGCGGCATGACGCACGGGATCATCGTCCCCGACCACATGCGGGGGCTCGTCGACGGCGGCCGGTACGCCCCGGCGGTCCGCGTCGGCGACGACGTCCACATCTCAGGGCAGGTGGGCCGAGAAGCCGACATGGTCGCGGTGACGAGCTCCCTGGAAGACCACATCACGGCCGCCTTCGAGAACCTGCGCGCCGTGGTGGAGGCGGCCGGCGGGACGTGCGCCGACATCTACGAGCTGACCACCTATCACGTGGATCTGGCTGAGCAGATGCCGACTTTCGCGGCGGTGAAGGCGCGCTACTTCTCCGACCCCGCGACCCTGCCGGCCTGGACCGCGGTCGGTGTCGCGGCGCTGAACAGCCCCGACTTCCTCGTGGAGATCGCCGCACGGGCGCATGTGCCCGCGAGGAACTGAGGTTCTACCGCCAAGCAGGGCAGCCCCGCAGCTCAGTCGCCGCGCGTCGCGCATTGCGCGCGCGACGGAGCGGACATGGCTGCTTCCGGGGCTCCGGGAGCACGATGTCGTCGCGCGCACCGATCACGCCCCGTGCCGGCATCGTCGGAGCGCCAGATTCGCTTCATGGATTGCGCGACGCTACCCCGCGCGAGGGCACATTGTGCATGACGTCACGCCGTGCGGGTGCCAGCGCACCGCCCGAATTCCGAGGAACACGGATGCGGGGATCGTTCAGGTCGTCGTGCACGGCACCGTGGCGACGCTCTCGCCGAAACGTCAGCCGCTTCGCAGATCGGCGAGCACCGGGGCCTCACATGCCGTGCCCGTCGCCGCACCGGCAGGTCGCGGCGCCAGTGTGGCAGGCACCGTGCGCCGGCGCTGGAGCGGGCACATCCAATGTGGGGTTCTGATCGAAGAAGCCGTGTGGCACGAGCGAGAACCCGGTGCTGTCGACGGGCATGATGGGCCAGTCCTCCGTGCGCGGGAAGTGCGTGAGCCCGAACGTGTGCCACACCACGATGTCCTGACCGTCGATGTCGGCATCGCGCTCGATCCACCGCTCGATCGTTCCGAAGCCGTCGTTCTGATTCACCAGCTCTCCCGACGGGTACCGTTCCGTCGGCGAGTAGCGCGTCACCCAGAGGTCGTGGGTGGTGAACGCGGCGCGGCGCGCGATGGACGACGTAGGGTCGGCGAGCAGACTCGGCTGGCCCTCCGGGCGCAGGAGGTAGCCGACTGGCTTGCCGACGACGTTTCGCACGTCGGGGTTCACGATGTGCCATGCGCGCCCGCGCTTGCCGTCGGCGTCGCGCACTCCCTCCCGTTCCGTCGTCAACCGCCGCGTCGCCAGCGTGAAGCCGTTGCCATAGGGGTTCTCGGCCGACAGCGGCACCCGCTGCGCCTCGAGTTCGTCGACCGCGTTGCGCACCCCGTCGAGTGTCACGTCGAGCCGGGCTGAGAACAGATGCTGGTGGTACGGCGCCCCGATCCCCGGCGCGATCTCCGACGCCCACGGGTAGTCGCTGCCGTCGGGCTGCGCCCCGGGGTATGCCGACGCGAAGACCACGCCGGTGGCCTTGCACTCCAGCTCGATGCGCCCGTCCAGATAGAAGTGCCAGTAGAAGCCGTAGTCGTAGTTGCCGACCGTGATGAAGAACGAGACGACCAGCCGCCGGTTTCGGCGCACATCGGTTGAGTGGTAGAACTCGTCGGTGTGCTTCCAGAGGATCGAGGCATCCTCTTCGTGCATGCAGATCGCGTTGGGGATCGTTTGCGGCTTGCCGTCGGTCGCGGCGATCGTCGCGTCGAAGTAGCGGATCTCGCCGAGGCAGTCGCACCCGAGAGTCAGCGAGTTCGCCGACTTGCCCAACGAGTACTCGCCCGCGTCGAAATAGTTCTGCCAGAAGCGCACGGGGCTCGGGTCGCCGTATGGCACCACCATCTCTGCGATCGACGCCCGGTAGACGATCGGACGGTGGCGCTCGCCCTCGGTGAAGCTGATTTCATGCAGGGTGAGACCCTCCACCTGGTTGAAGCCGATGCGGAACCGCCACTTCTCCCACTCGACGACGTCTCCATCGACGCGGAAGCTCGGTCCCTCGGGTTGTGTGATCACGATTGGCTTCTGTGTCCGACGCGGTGTCGGCAGCTCTTCGGCGCGATGGAAGTTGTAACGCTCCCGAGGAATGTCGAAGACCTTGTCGTCGATCAACCGCAGCACCTCGCCGGTCACCAGGTCGACGTATGCGACCACGCCGTCGATCGGGTGCGCCCATGCGTTGTCGTCGGCGTCGAGCTGCATGAAGGACAGGCACCTCACGATGCGCCGGCCGTCCTCGCCGGGCAGCCCGAAGCGCCCCGCCGACAGCGCGGAGATGCGCACCAGCGACACGTCCTCGATGCCGCGAATGCGCATCGCGCCGACCCAGCCCGCGTCCGCACGCAGCAGCGCCTCGATACGGTCGAACTCCTCGAGCACGATCGGAGGCTGGCCCTCCTCGGTGACGTCGACGGTGCGCCGTGAGACGACGCGGTTCTCGGTGAGGTCGGTCGTGACCTCCGAGACCGCGCCGTCGCGTCGGTCGAGCAGCACGTTGCCCACCAGGCGGGCGGTGGCCGTGCCGTCGAGGACGGTGGACTTCTCGGGCTCGACGAGGTTCACGAGCATGAATGCCGTGGCGTCTTCCTCGAACCCGTCCGCGAGGACGAGCCGGCGATTTGTGTCGATCTCATCGGCGGTGAGGCGGTCGAGTGCGTGCGTCATGGGTGTCTCCGGAGGCGATGCGGGGTCAACGCCCGGCGAACCAGGTGGTCTTGAGAGCGGTGTAATTGTCGAAGGCGTGCAGCGACAGGTCACGGCCGAAGCCGGACTGCTTCATACCGCCGAAGGGCGTGACGACGTCGAGCGCATCGACGGTGTTGACCGAGACGGTGCCCGCCCGCAGCGCCTTCGAGACGCGCAGCGCCCGATGGATGCTGTCGGTGAAGACGGATGCCGCGAGGCCGTAGTCGCTGTCGTTGGCGAGGCGGACGGCCTCCGCCTCATCGTCGAACGGGGCGATCGCGAGCACGGGGCCGAAGATCTCCTCGCTCCAGAGGGCGCTGCCGACAGCGGTGTCGGCGAAGACGGTCGGCTCGAGGTAGAAGCCGCCGGACTGCAAAGCGGGTGCGTCGCCTCCGGTGATGAGGGTGGCAACCGACCGGGCGCCGTCGACGTGCGCGCGCACACGTGAGAGCTGCGCCGCACTCACGAGCGGGCCCATGGTAGCGGCAGGGTCGAGGGGGTCGCCGACGCGGACCGCGCGAGCGCGCGCGGCGATGCGTTCCGTGAGTTCGTCGACGATCGAACGCTCCACGAGCAGGCGCGAGTTCGCCGAGCAGACCTGACCGCTGCACGTGAAGATCCCGGCGACGGCGAAGTCCGCCACTGCGTCGAGATCAGTGGCATCGGCGAACACCAGGTTGGCGCTCTTGCCGCCGCATTCGAGCCACACCGCCTTCATGTTCGACCGGCTCGAGTACTCGAGGAACTTCTTGCCGACGGCGGTAGAGCCGGTGAACGCGATGACGTCCACGTCAGGGTGCAGCCCGAGTGCCTGACCGGCCTCATGACCGAACCCGGGCACCACGTTGAGCGCCCCGGCGGGCAGGCCCGCCTCGGTGGCGAGCTCCGCGAAGCGCAGTGCCGACAGCGGCGTCTCTTCGGCGGGTTTCAGCACCACGCTGTTGCCCGCCGCGAGAGCGGGGGCGAGCTTCCAGATCGCCGTCTCGAGAGGATAGTTCCACGGCACCACCGCACCGACGACCCCGACGGGCTCGCGGCTGACGACGGCGAGATCAGCGCCAGGCGTCGGGGCGACTTCGCCATAGACCTTGTCGATCGCCTCCGCATACCACTGCAGGATGGCGGCGCTGCCGGGAATGTCAATCTCCGTCGTGTCGCATATGAGCTTGCCGCCGTCGACGCTGTCGAGCAGGGCGAGTTCATCCGCGGTATCCCGGATCGCCGCCGCGACCGCGAGCAGCACGCGCTTCCGCTCGGCCGGTGCAGCCTGCGACCACACGCCGGACTCGAACGAGCGGCGCGCGGCCGCCACGGCGCGGTCGACCTCGGTCTCGCGTCCGCGGGCGACGCGGGCGATGACGGCGCCCGTCGCGGGGTTCACCGTCTCGAACGTCTCGCCGTCGGAGGCGTCGACGAACCCGCCGTCGATGTACGCGCGGGTGCGGGGTTCGAGCGTGTCGGCGAGACGCTGCCAATCAGCGTGCGTGCGCATGTGCGGTCTCCTGGTCGAGGTGAGGCGTTCCTATGAGAGCGTCGATGATCGTCTGCGCCATGAGCAGTGCGCCGTCGAGAGCGGCGCGGTCGCCGGCGGGCCGGATCGCGGCATCGGCGAAAGCGGCCTGATGGTTGACGGCGGGCGAGGCGTCGATGCCGAGGTAGGGATGGATGGCGCGGAGCCGGCGCGAGACGTTGCCCATGTCGGTCGAGGCGGTGTTCATGCCGCCCGGGCGCCGCTCGTCGGCATCCATGTCGCGTCCGAGCGCGGCGGCGTTCGCGGCGAAGGCCGCCGCCAGGGCGTCGTCGTTACGGAACTCCGAGTAGCGCGGACTCGTCTCGCGGATCTCGAGCTGACACCCGGTGGCCAGCGCACCCGCCTCGAAGCACGCCGTGACGCGGCGGAATGCCGCATCGAGCTCCCCGAGCGACGCAGCACGGACGTACCAGCTGCCCAGCGCCGACCCGGGTATGGCATTGGGTGCGGTGCCCGCCTCGCGCACCACTCCGTGAACGCGAACGGAGCCGGGCAACTGCTGACGGAGCAGGCCGATCGCGACCTGCGCGACGGTGAAGGCGTCGGCCGCGTTGATCCCGAGGGTCGGATACGCAGACGCATGCGACTCGCGACCGGTGTACTCGACGTCGAAGTGCGCGACGGCCAGTGGTCGGGCGTACAGCGCGTCGACCGGGCCGGGGTGGATCATCATGGCGATCTCGACGCCGTCGAACACGTTCGCGTCGAGCAGATGGATCTTGCCGCCACCGCCCTCCTCGGCCGGCGTGCCGATCACCTGGACGGTGGCGTCGAGAGATTCGGTCAGGGGAACGAGAGCGGCTGCCGCGCCCACCGCTGCGGCGGCGATGATGTTGTGGCCGCATGCGTGGCCGAGGCCGGCCAGGGCGTCGTATTCGGCCACCACCGCGACCGTGCGCGATCCGGTGCCCGCCGTGGCGACGAACGCGGTCTCCAGACCGCCGGCTCCGCGCGTCACCGTCATGCCGAACCCTTCGAGCGTGTCGGCGAGCAGCGCCGCCGACGCATACTCCTGCCACGCCGTCTCGGGCTCGGCGTGCAGCGCGTGGCTCACCGCGATGATCGCCTCGCGGTGGTTCTCGACCTCCGCGGCGGCGCGGCCCTTGACTTCCGTGATGGAGGTCACCGGCTCACTCATCGCCCGGGACGCCGTAGGACGGGGCCGCGCCCGGAGACACGGCGCGGGTCAGGTAGGCGTCCTTCCGCGGCATCCACAGCTCGAGGAGGCGGCGAAGTTCCCCTATCGGGTCGTCGTGGTCGTCGACGCGGAGGTCGGTGACCCGCCACGATGCCTGTTCCACCACCGACAGACCCGCGGAGCGCAGCGGCCCCGCCTCCCCGCCGGCAGCCACCGCCGTCTCGAGCGCCGCGAGCAGACGATCCTCGAGCGTTCCTGCAGCGGCGGTGTAGCCGCCAACCATCGCATCGAGCACCTCGTCGTTGTCGAGGAGGTTGCCGGCCGCGAGACATCCGTCGCCGACGGACTCGCCATGGATGCCGAGGGCCTGCGCGCCGGAGTGCACCGCGACGTTGCCCGCCGCGTCGACCACGGTCAGCTGCCGGTAGTCGGCGAACCCGTCGGTGGCCAGCGCAGCGGCGATGGCTTCGGTCGCGCTCGCGCCGCCCGCGAGGGCGTCGAGGGCTGCGGGGCCGAGCGCCGGGTTGGTCACGTTCTGCGAGGCCACGGCGCCGACGCCCGCACGCAGATGCGCGCACCGCGCGGCGACCGCGGGGCTCGAC